>NZ_KN360927.1:0-9431 GCF_000784355.1 Methanolacinia paynteri
CGCAAGGCTGATCGCCGCACTCAAACCCTACGAGGAGCACATGATCGATACCGTCCGGAGAAAGGATAAATCCGCGGAGGACCGGGCTGTCGAGGTCAAAATGCTCCGGAATGCAAACATAGTTCTCTCAAGCGGGAAGAAAGCCGTCCGTGCTTTTGCCGCAAGGGGCGTGGGGCCCGACACTGCTTCGAGAATTATCGGGACGTTTGCAAACGGCGACCAGTTCTATCTTGAAATCCTTAAAGCGGAGAGAAATTATATCAAAACCCACAGGTTCTGGAATTAATCAGGATGTTGTACTCCACCTGATGTCGGGGATAATATTTTTACCTTTTGCGAGTAATATGACCCAAAGGCAGGAGTTGTGAGGGTCTGAACTGTGAAAAAATAAATGGAGATTTCTGCTCAACTAAATGTTGCAGAACTCCCTCTTATTTTCGTAATTTTGCCCCCCAAAATTAATTCACCGTAACGTTCCTCACGACCTGTCTGGGTAGTTTCGTTTTTTTCAGTGATCTTCAGTTCAATATTGTTGGTCTTGTTATTCGCGGGTCCGGATCATAACCAGGGAAAGGGAGATAGGGTTCGTTTTCTCGTCGATTAAGAAAAGGTATTTCCCGGCAGGGATAAGAGATAAGGTCATGTGCGGGAGGTTCGCTTTCTTCAATGCGGAAGGTTTCGGGGACGCATACGGAAATTTCAACCCGCTGCCGATCCTCCCGTCTTCCTACAACGTCTCGCCGGGAAAAAGCATTCCTGTCGTCTGCCGGGACGGGAGCGAAAACCCTGAAGTCCTCTTCGCTAAATGGGGCCTTGTCCCCTCCTGGAAGAAGAACGACGAATCGGGTGCATGGCTCATCAACGCCCGCTCGGATTCTCTCACGGAAAAACCGGCCTTCAGGGACAACTTCAGGGAGCACCGCTGCCTCATTCCTGCGAACGGATTCTACGAGTGGAAACACGAAGGCACGAGGAAGGTTCCCTACTACATCCGTTTCGACAGGCCGCTGATCGCATTTGCGGGAATCTACGATACATGGACTGCACCGGAAGGCGACAGAAGAACATCGTGCTGCATCATAACGACCGGGGCAAACGCTGAGGTAAAGCAGGTCCACGACAGGATGCCGGCGGTCCTTTCGGAAGAGGATTGCAGGAGATGGCTCTCCCCCGGGCTTTCGCAGGACGATTATCTCGCGATGCTCAAACCATATCCTGCGGAAGAAACAGAGATCTACGCCGTCGGTTCGAAAGTGAACTCTACAAGTGCTGAAGGCCCGGGGCTGATCGAGAGAGTTGATTCAGGAGGCTGGTGGTGATAAAAATGACGAAAGTCAGATCTATGCCGCGGCAAAAATGTTCGTCCCAAATAGGTCACGAACCGTGTTTTTCACTCCCAGGATGACCCAGACCCATTCAGGTTTATAGGGCATCCCTATATCAGGGATCGGTTCGGATACGAAAATAACCGGGACATCATCAATACCAGATTCGGATGCCCTCAAACTGATTACCCGGTAGATTTTATCCATCATTTCCCGGTCGACATTCGTTTCCTCATCGATTGCTACCCGGACAGTGCCAACGCGATCATAACCGTACGAGAGAACAGGCCCTTCGGGATAGTAGTAAGCCTCTATATCCGGATGCGTTTCTTCAACAATCAGATCTATGTCGTCATACCAGTCATTCAGCGCTCTTTTGTCAGGCAGATCTTTGATTATACCGGTATCGACGACCTCACCGTTTTGATCGTATACCGGAACGTCCCCATAGGCGGCAATGAGGTATTTGGTATAGTCCTCCGACACAACCTGATATGATTTATTCCTCAGTTCATACCCCGAAGCCGCCCCGGACAGGCATATAATCAGTAAAAATACGATCAACAAATTCAGAAAAGAGATTTTACTCATAATATCCTTTCCATGTGCCGCAACCAGTTTTCTATCTCCATAAAATACGTTTCCTGTAAATACCAGATACGGGACTGACTAATATAAAACAATCAAAAAGATTCGATGAAAAGCGAATATAATCATAAATTTTAAATGTAATTCTTCTTTTTGAGAAAATAGAATACCAATACAATTGTCTGGGCAATTGCAATGATAAGACAGATCACAAAGAGAGAAAGAAAAGGACTGGTCGCCAGATGCCTCGTCAGGCTCTCCAATATGCCCTGGTCGAAGGGTTTTGAACTCAGCTTAGGAATTGAAATATATGTATAAAACGCGGCAAATGCTGCAATATAAGTGAGTAAAGATGAGATGAGAATCGTAAACCGGGTATCCTTATCAGGATTTAATATCGCATCTCCTTTCGCCGTGAGTTCGTAATAGATCCATTTGTTCTTTGAATCGACAGGTTGTATCAGCCCTGCTTCCTCCAGCTTCATCAGGTGGTGATGCATTGTGGATTCCTGCAAAGAAAATTCTCTAGCAAGCTCCGAATTCGTCTTCCGTCTTGTGTTCAGGGACTTGAGTATATCGATCCTTTTGTCGGATGACAACACTTCAAATATCTCTTTATCCAGGATCACCTCGCTCTTATCCACCGCCACACTTCCTTTACCTGATGCCGATACCCTTTAAGAACAGATTCATTTTCAGCGATTATAAATTTTGCAGGAGTGCTTTAAGAGAATTTTTTTAACTTCAGAAGGGCTTAAGCCCCTGCGGGGCAGCCCGACGCAAGTTTCTGCGAAACTTGCGATCTCGTGATATCCCGGCCTGGACGCTACCCGTTCGGGTAGCCTCGGCTGGGTGTTTTAAAACATTTGGAGCCGGAAGGACGCTTGCCCGTCCCGACGGCGACCTATCGCCATGAGGGGGAGGGTTGAAGGGAGGGGGAGAATCCCACTCCCTTCTCTGAATGTTCCAAAGGATTATTCTCTCCTTACGCCCTTGAATTTTCCACCGCTCGTCTTAACATCCTGAAATTTCCCGTCAGGACCCCTTTTCGTATACAATCCGGTTTTCGGGTTCTTAACCTGCGACCTGTCCCTGACAGCGCCTTTTCTGGAACCGCTTCCTGTATTCTTCGCCATTGTATCGCGATACGATATTATAATCGATGAATTTTTCGATTTGATTTTAGTGATTAACAAAAAAAGAAAACAAACGCCCAGTACGGAATTCGAATCCGTGTCGCAGCCGTGACAGGGCTGCATGATAGGCCACTACACTAACTGGGCAAAGCGTGCTGCAAATCAGCATAACATATTGATCTTTTTGGTTATTTAAGGGTTTTATTTAGCAGCGACCGAAATCTGCAAGATTACACAAAAAGTGCTCCATGAACGCAGCATAATGTATTATATTCTCTTCCCGCGATTCTTTGTCGTGGAAAAATGACTGATGACGAATCATACCGGAAGGCGAAGGAGAAAGTAGCGGAACTGAGAGGATTCTACTCTCATCTCGCCGCATACATATGCGTCAATCTCATGCTCATTTCAATCAACCTCCTGACGTACTCCGGCTACTACTGGTTCCTTTGGGTGACCTTCTTCTGGGGACTGGCTGTCCTGGGACATGCATGGCGTGTCTTCGGGCACAATAAAGTCATGAGTGATGAATGGGAAGAGAAGAAAATAAAGGAATACATGGAAAAAGACAAAAAATAATTTCCAAATTCGCTTTTTTATTCTGTTACTGATTATGAAAAGGGCATAAGCCCCTGTCGGGGCAGCCCGGTGCTTAGTTTGCTGCGCAAACTTTCGCAATGGTGATAACCCGGCCTGGACGCTACCCATCCGGGTAGCCTCGGCCGGGAAGACAAAAATAAGTTGTTGAACCGGAGCCGGAGGGATGCTTGCCCATCCCGAAGGCGACCTATCGCCACAGGGGGAGGGTTGAAGGGAGGGGGAGAATCCCTCTCCCTTCTCTGATATTGTTTAATAGAGAGTCAATGAACTGAAACAGATTTTTAGGGATCTTATTCCTCAACACTAACGAAAAAGATCCCCCGTTCCTCCCTCTTCTCCGCAACTCGCCCTTCCTCGATCAAAAGCTGGATATATTTATTGATCTCGTTCGGGTGCATCCCGAGAATGGACGAGAGATCCTCTACAGTGCAGGGACGGCGGGAGATCGTCTGAACAATGCACTCCATCGCATCGCCTGAAAAGCTCCCGATTCCCGATCTCGACGACGGCCTCCCGGTGATCTCCGTCCCCTCATAACCAAGACCTTCAGCGAACCTCTCCAACTCCTCGTGCGTCGCCGCCCTGATCCAGTCGACTACGCCCGGCCGGTCGAGCGTATTCAGCTGAACCCTGTCGGGCGAAATCCTGTGCACCGCTTCCGACAGAGCGGCGAGCTCCTCCTCCGTATCGTTCAGTCCCGGGACGACGAAAATCTCGAGCCAGAATTCGCCCGGGAACTCTTTCTTCAGCTCCACCAGACCCGAGATGATCTCTTCGACCTTCAGCGAGCTGCAGGGACGGTCGATCTTCATGAACCCCCTTTCGGTAGCTGAATCCAGCGAAGGAATAATCACGTCGATATCCCTCATCTCATCACGGACGCTTTTATCAAAAAAGAGGCTTCCGTTCGTGAGCAGCGCAACCCTGTAGTCCGGATACTTATCCTTGATAAACCGGGTAATCTCGCCAATTCCGCTGTGAAGCGTCGGTTCACCCGAACCGGAATATGTAATATAATCAAGCCGCGGCGATTCCGAAAGGTATGAATCCAGTTCCTCGATGACCTCCGCAGTAGGGACATATTCGTGGCGTTCGGCAGTGAGATTCGTCGTCCTACCACATTCGCAGTATATGCAGTTGTAGCTGCACGTCTTATGAGGAATGAGATCGATTCCCAGGGAGATCCCGAGCCTCCTCGAAGGAACAGGACCAAAGAGATGTTTGTATATTCTTTTTCCGCACGCCACTATTCACACCGTTGGGATATTATAAAACGCGAGGATAATTAAAGCGTAAGGATTCAGACAGGAGATTTTGACGTGAATGCCAAAGACGCCAAATCGAGTTTCGGGAGGCATTATTATTGAACAGCAGGCAAGATGCAGTCATCAACAAGCTGCATCGGATCACGTGGTTTATCCACTATCTCAGATGCTATTGCCACTACAAGGTCTTTTTCCGGAATGCATCTGATAACATTCCCGCCGGCACCCAGTGCCGAGAATGAAAATATATCGTTCTCTTCACCGAGCCACCACAGGTAGCCGTACCCGTTGGGATTCATAGCCGTCGACTCATCGATCCACTCCTTCGAAATAATCTGTTTATCATTCCAGGAACCACCATTCAGGTATAAAAACCCGAAGCGTGCCATATCCCAGGGAGTCAGTGTCAACCCCCACCCTCCTGTGGAGATACCGTTCGGATCTTTAATCCATCCTTTCACATTCTTTCCGAAAACGTCATCCAGTTCGAATGATTCCATTGAACGATCCGGGATCTCTCTCATGCCAACCGGTCGGAATAAATATTCATTTGCAAACTCCCGGGCACATTTGCCCGTAGCACCTGATATTATTGCCGAAAGCAGATGAGGACCTGCCGTAGAATACTGAAATTCCCCGGGCTGTCCGTCCCGGTCCAGCAGGTCAAGGACAAATGCGACCCAGTCTCTTTGCCTTAGAAGTTTGTCCAGCGGCTCATCTCTCAGATTCCTCGTTTTCCATGCAAACGGGGCTGTCATGGTGAGGAGATCCTTTATTGTAACAGTTCGTTTTAGAAAATCGTTCTTCGCCGGAACGTAATCGGGAAAAAAGTCCAGTACATTCTGGTTCACGCTTTCGACATAACCCAGATCGATAGCTATACCAATCAGGGCCGAGATGACACTCTTGGTCACCGACGCTACATTATGAGAATCGCCGGGGCCAAAGCCCCCATTATACCTTTCGAAAACGACGTAGCCTTTACTGACTACCACCATCCCGTTGACGCCCCAACAACGTGAGTTCAATTCTTTATCCAGTTCAAGAAGTTTGCCCCGGTCCAACCCTACAGACTCCGGGGCCGCAGTCCGCCATTCTTCGGTAGGCCAGTAATCTCTTTTAACTTCCGAAAAGCTCATTAATGAAGTGTTTTCTGGCCCGGATTTCATAATTATACTCCTTTGATACCCTGCATCCTTACCCGTTACACAAGATATACCTGCCTGTTACCGATCCCGGATTCTTCTTCAATGAATCATCATTCATGTTCGCAACCCGTGTACCGGCACCCCGGAACCGATCAGGAATACTAAGCGAATTAATAATTACAAAAACAGAAAACGCCCAGTACGGAATTCGAATCCGTGTCGCAGCCGTGACAGGGCTGCATGATAGGCCACTACACTAACTGGGCAAACAACAAATATCCCGCCTCCCGGATTCGAACCGGGGACATCGCGGTAGCCGCGCAGTTACCCCTTTCGTGAGGGTAAAACTATCTACAGCCGCGCACTCTACCAGTCTGAGTTAAGGCGGGACACTGTGCTCTATAATGTTGGGAAAATTAGGTTTTAATAATTTCGCTTTTGTGCCCTGAAATCAGGGTAAGAAACACCACGGACATGAAAAATCAGGGTCTTGCGCATAAAAAATCCTGCCCGAACGAAAATGTGCACTCCATGATAACGGGATATGCAAAGTAACGGAAATAAAAAAAGGCTCTTCGTCAATCTGTGTGGATATAAAAGTAATTCTCACTACTTGTGACAACCCCTCGGCGGATGCGGTTTCATGAAGGGAAATATGTCAAAAAACAGCTTAGGGGACCCTCGTCGGTCCCCTGGGCGTGCCGTGAGAGGGCTATCTTAAGGCAAGGCCCCTGGGTAGGGGCCGTCCGACGGACCTGGCCGCCGGTGCCAGGTCGCCCCAAGCAAGATATATTAAGGTATGTAATATCCGAAAGCATGTGAGGACGAGAAAATGCAAAGCATTTCTGGTAATTGTTTGCTGTCCCGGAATTATTTACCTATATGAAACAGCGAAGAGCGATAAAAAAAAGAAATATTCAGTTTGCCTGCGGAGGTGCACCGGCACCGCCGCTCATCGCCGCCTGGATCTGCTGCTGGAGCTGCTCGAACTTGCCCTGAAGTGCAGTCTCCTGCTTCTGGAGCGACTTGATACGAAGCTCAAGGGTCTCGATCTTCTCTTCGAGCTCCGCCTTGACCGATGCCTTATCCTTCTGCATCATAACCGCCCCGACCGACACGTAAACCTCCGCATCCTCCTTAAGCGTCTCAAGCTCCTCGTTCGCCTTCTTCGCCTCCTTCACAGACATCTCGAAGGACATCTTCTGCTGGACGATCGTCTGGAGCTGCTGCTGTACCTGCTGCAGCATAGAAATCTGCTGCTGAACTTTCGGTGAAATATTATTCATGGATTAACTACCTCCTGCATCTCATCTGCAATATTAATCAGCCTGAGCCACGTGTTCAGTGCGGCCCGGAGTGCGGACACGTCCTCCGCCTGCACGAAGAGCGAAATCCTGTTCTCGCCCTCCAGCTTTACCGAGGCAAACGAACGGCCCATATCCTCGCTCTCCGGGACGACGGACTCGAAAATTCTCACCGCCACTGGAGTTTCGAATTCGAAAACCGCCTCATACGGCATTTTTAAGGGTGAGGACATACTGCCTCCTCTGTGCGCCGTCGAATACGGCCGTCGAATCCCCGCACTCTGCCTTTGAAACATTTAGGTATTGTTTCAGGTTATCATAAACAGTTTGGTTTCCGACCCGGAGACCGCGGACGATCTCGTCCTCTCTTTCGACAACCTGGAAATTAGAGACAGGCAGGCCTTCGACAGGCTCACCTTCTTCAAAAATTTCGATAAGATAACTATGCTTCTGCTTCGAGACCACAAGAACAACAGAATCTATTCCTGTAATCTCGCCAAGACCCGACTTACCCCGCGGAGTATAATGACCACCGAGGGCGAACGCCAGGTCCTTTGAAAAAGTCCTCAAAAAAGGAGCGGGTTTTCGTGAAGTTGTAACTTCCATTATCGGGCTTTCACGTTTTTGATACCCGCACCGCGCTCTTTAAACAGAATCCTGTGTCCGCAGTACGGGCAGCGGACGTTAAGATCGATCTCGACCTTCTGTTTACACCTTGCACATTTATAACCGGCCATTTTGTCAGGCCTCCGTTTATTCCTTAATCAGCGAACGCTCGATTGTACGGAGTGCCACTTTAAGGTTCGGCGTCTGCGGGACGTATGCGCCGCCGGCATATTTGTATCCGCACTTGCGGCATTCCCAGATTCCTGTACCCTTCCTTGAGACCGCCTTCGACTCGCAGCTGGGACAGACGTGCTTCGCTTTTGAAAGTTTTTCGACTTCGTTGACGCGCTTTCTGATAAAACGGCCGTAACGGGGACCAAACCTTCCTGCGCTTCCTGTTGTCCTTCCTTTTGCTCTGTGTTTTCCTGAATTAGCCATATTTGTTATACCCCGAAATTTAGGTCTGTATATATTTGTACTGCATCCTTATTAATAGTGGCTAGTCCTGGCTGAGGATCTTTACCTCTCCGTCGCCCTTCGTTAGCCTGTTAATCATATTATAGAACTCTTCCTGGATGCCGGCCGGGATCCTGCACACGCAGATCCACGAGCCGTCGTTCTGCCACTCTTCCCTCTCGATAGTCGTTGCAGACGAGATCTCGCCGTATGCCTTGGGGGCGTAATCGGCCGGGATCTTCACCGCGAACTTCATCTCCGCGAACTTTATAGGGATGAGAGGACGGAGCGCCTTCACGGTCTCCTTGACAAGCTCGTCGACATGCTTAAACGGATCGATGTTGACCCTCGCCTCTTCCATCGCCATCTCAATACGCATTGGAGGATGAGGAAGCTTCGTCTGCGGGTTGATCGCGTTCCTCGCTATGAAGGTCACGACCTGCTTCCGTTTGTCCTCGATCATCTTCTTCCGCTGCTCGGCGGTAAGGTGGATCTCACCCTTTTTGATGATCCTCACGGCGACGTTCGCGAAATCCGTCTCCCCAAAGACCTTCTTAAGGGACTCTTCGGGAGACTTCTCGGCCTTCGAGGCGTTCTCGAATACGAAAAGCGCAGCTACCGCATCTTCAATATCGATATCGTCTCCCTGGCGGATCTCCGCCGCACGATCGGGGTCCACGAGGATCTCGAACCTCTCGCCATGGCTTTCAAGCCTTGCAACGACGGCCTGTTCAAGTGGAATCATATGCTGTCACCCGTTAGGTTACTCTTCTTCCTGTTTCTCTTCAGGTGCATCGAAATTGAAGTTTTCAACGTATTTATCGACCTCTTCGCGGGACATTCTCCTGAATCCCCCGTCCTCGGTGCCGATAACGCCGATCTCGACATTGTTCACGTCGAACTTGCCTTCCGTCGCCGCGTGAAGAGCCTTTAAGCCCATCGGGATCGCGTCGGCGATCTTCATGCCTTCCTGGTAGTCTTCCTCGAAGACCTTCATGACAGC
>NZ_KN360927.1:9665-31845 GCF_000784355.1 Methanolacinia paynteri
GTCGACCTTGAAGATCTTCTCGATAGATGACTGCTCGAGGAGTTTCGTGCTGACCCTTTTATCGACGATAAGGACGACTCCGTCCGAGCACTTCACACCGACGGCGGTCGTTCCCCTCTTTACTGCCTCGCGGGCGTACTCTACCTGGTATAACCTTCCGTCAGGACTGAAAACGGTGATAGCCCTGTCATATCCGCCCATCTGGGCATTCATTGGCTGCATTTATATATCCTCCATATCATCTTGAGTAAAATACAAAATCTCTTGGTTTTTTATTCCATCTCCGTATAAATCAACCTTTTCCTGTGAACGCTGCCGGACGGCGTACTCTTTCCCGGAAAAGACAGCCTGCCTCTCCGGCAGAGGAGGGCGGGACTCCGGCATACGCCGCCTCAACGCCGCAATGGTCCCGGAGGTCGCCACAGGACGAAGGGCGCAGAAGGTTCCGTTTATCCTGTTCACGGTCAGTGCCGCGGTGACAAGCATCCCCTCGCTTCCCCTCCTGCACCGGACCACGGTATAATTGCCCTCGCAGAGAACGACAGCCATCGACAGTTCCGCGGCTCCGAAATCCCCGTAAAGGGATGAGATCGCGTCATACACCGCATAGTACAGCTGCTTTCCGTCCAGTCCCGCCTCGTGCGGGACAATCCTGAAGAGCACGTAGCGCTTCTTCTGCCTCAGTGTCGGCGGCAGCGGCTTCATTCGGGGATCACCTCGTCGATCGCCTCATCGATAACCTCGATTATCGGCGGACTGTTGATTATCGCATCCACCGATCCGAGCGCTGCTTTCACTTCGTTCTCCTCCATCCCGAAGATCCCGCAGAGGGAGACGATCTCCTCGACCGACCTCATGTGGATATACGACGAGGCGCCCGAAGAGATCGAGACCGGAAACCCGAACTTACGCTGGAATTTCAGGATCTCTGCGAAAGATTCGAGAGCCTTCTGGCGTGGATTCCCCCTCCGGCAGATAATAGCGGATAGATCGATATCGACTGCAACCGAGTTCTCGGCCGCCTTTATGCCGCAGACATCGTCGAACGCACGGCTCCCAGCATCGTGAATTCCGCGGAGGATACCTACGCCGCCGGTCGAAAGTGTAGCCCTGTTGAACGTAGCGTCGCCCGCACTGACGAGGATGATGTCGGGCTTAAATCTGCATTTCCTCATCGCCTTCACGAGATCGTTCTGGTTCTTCTGCCTGAGATGCAGCGCCCGGTAGACACGGACGCCGTAAAACTCACCGGAAACTCCTCCGTTCCCGTCGGCACAGACTATGCTGTCAAAGCCCATGTATTTAGCTTCGAGAGCGAATCTGCGGACGGACGTGTCGCCGGAGGGATACGGAAATACGCAGGCGTCGGAATATGCCATAACAATAATCTATTGAAAAAAGGTTGGGAAATTACTTTCCTCTGTTCTGGTTCGAACGGATGCTCGGGCGGGTCTTCTCTGTTCCCCTGCCTTTCTTCTGCATGCCGCGTCCCCTTACGCCGGCGCTGGTCAGTCCGCGCTCTGCACGGCCCCTGTGCTTGTTGTCGCCCATCCACGAGAGGTGTGCGTCGCTCTTGATCGCGGGGTGGTGACCGTCAACGAGGATGACCTCGTAGTATTTCGCCTTTCCGTCCTCTCCGACCCAGTAGGAGTTGAGAACTTCCATGTTGACGAATTTACGTGCAGCACGCTCTTCAGCGATCCTCTGGATGCTCTTGCCCATTGTGGCACGGCGCATTCCCATGCGGTTCGTCCTGCGTCCGCGGATGTAACGCGGCTTTCTGCGGCCTCCACGACGGACCTTGACACGGCAGACGATGATTCCCTGCTTGGCACGGTAGCCGAGGTTTCTTGCACGGTCGATCCTTGTAGGTCTCTCGATACGGACGACACTTCCCTCGCGGCGCCATTCCTGCATACGGTTCCAGAGAAGTGTCTTTACTTCGGTTTCGTCCGGACATTTCCATGCGTCGCGGACGTATCCATACATTGATTTTACCATTTTTGATTCACCTGAAAGGTTCAGCCGGTCTGAAACCGGCCACATTCCTTTGTGCTCCTGGAGGGACGCATCCCCACAGTTCTTTACAGTTTGGTTTCTGATGATATTAAAACAATAGGGGAAATACCGGCTGGTGCATAAAATACCAAAAAGTTTTCGTCACCTGGTGAATAGTTACAGTTTTTTAAGTTACATTCAGAGCAATTCCATAAATTCATCATAAGTCAAACCTGCTTCTCTTATGATTGCTCTAAGCGTACCGCGTGATATTTCATTGTGATTAGGAATAGTAAGCGGCCTCTTCACCGGATGGCGAAGATGAATATGACTCCCCTTCTGGTCATGGATATAATACCCGGCCCTGGAAAAAGCCTTTATAACCTGATTCCCGGACAAAACCGGAACTTTGGAACTCATACGTTTACTGAAACAAAGGCCTCGGTAATACCATTATCCGGTCTTAGAGGAATTCCTTCCTCTGCAAGGGATTTCAGATGAAGTTCTATTGCTTCCCTGATATTCTCCTTTGCCTCTTCTTCCGTCCTGCCCTGAGATATGCATCCAGGGAGGGAAGGAACGGTTGCAGTAAACCAGCCGTCTTCATCCTTTTCAAGAAGAATTTTAAACTGAATCATTTCCAGGCCTCAGAATTACCTTTACAATAATAATGGTTTACGTAATCATTAGATTATTCATGATCTCAAAATCCAGTTAAATGTCTTTGCCCCTTCTCCGGAATAAAGAGTTTTGGAGACCGGGATTAGTCTGTGTCAGAAGACTTCCTCACCCTTTCCTCTTCTCGACGACGTGGATGTCCTCGATCCCGGTCTCGGGGTACTGCCCTTCCTCGTCCTTCTCGGCCGACTTGACCATATCCCATATAGTAAGAAGTGCGATCGAGACGCCGGTGAGGGCCTCCATCTCGACCCCGGTCTTCCCGTAGGTCTTCACAGTGCAGATCGCCTCTATGCAGGGCTCGCCTTCATTCTCGTTGAAATCGATGTTCACGCCCCCGACGGGAAGCGGGTGGCACATAGGTATAAGATCGGATGTCCGCTTCACAGCCATTATCCCGGCGACCCTTGCCGTCGCAAGGACATTGCCCTTCACGACCTCACCCTTGTGTATAGCATCAACCGTCTCTTCCCTGAGATAGATCTTTCCTGCGGCGACCGCCACCCGGCCCACGTCCGGCTTTTCGGTCACGTCGACCATGTATGCCTTATCGTCTTTTATATGCGTAAATTCCGTCATTCTGTATCTCCTGTTATATCTCCAAGTATTACGGATGGTATCCTTTCGAGGAGGTCGGTCGCGACCATTCCGTCGCCCGCCGCCTCTCCGGCCGCCATCCCTGCACAGCCGTTTATGTACGCCCCGGTGCACGCGGCCTCGAAAGCCGGAAGTTTGCAGAGCAGTGCCCCGCAGACTCCCGCGAGAACGTCGCCCGTTCCACCGACAGTCATTCCCGAATGCCCGGTGCGGTTGAACCTGACGCGGCTGCCGTCCGTAATAATGTCTGTTTCGCCCTTCAAAAGAACTGTCGAATGCTTCGCAATATTACCGGCGATATCCCGGACCGCCTTCGCCCTCTCGTACAAGGTCCCTTCCGGCCGGTAACCGGAGATCCTCTCAAGCTCGCCAGCATGCGGAGTATATATCGCCTCGCCGGTTCCGGACGGAACGGGCAGGGGATTTCTGAGTGCATCGGCATCGAACACCGCCTTCTTCATGTACGGTGCGGCTTTGACGATCACATCTTGGCTCTTATCTCCCAGTCCGCACCCGCATATCACCGCATCCGAATCCTCGATCAGCCTTATTATATCCTCAAGATGCGATTCCGAGATGCACGGACCTTCGAGCTCTTCGACTATTATATCCGGGCACGGCATAACGACCGGCGATGCGACCCTTACAATATCCGCACCGGCACGGAGAGCAGCCATCCCGGCAAGATACGGTGCACCCTGGTATGGCCCTCCGCCGATCACGAGCACTTTTCCGCCCGCACCCTTGTGAGCCGACGAATCTTTTGCAGGAATCATCGTGAGATCACCCGGCCCGGTGAAGATCTCAGCCTCAAGCGGGATTCCGATATCGATCCGCTCGGAGCCGTGGAGTTTCGGCCTGTGGAAACCGCAGACCACATCCGGCGTGATCCCGGGAGTAGGGACGTCTGCGGAGATCACCGTCGCACCAGATAGGGAGACAGCTTTCGCCATCGACGCATACGGCTCCCGGAGATCACCCCTTGCACCGGTCCCGAGAATCGCATCGATTATAACGTCCGCATTCTCGAAAAGGCCTGAAAGGCCGCTCACGTCGTCCGGGCACGAAACGGGGTGAAGCGTAACCGAACAGTGCCCCAGCAGTCTCAGGTTCGCGATTGCATCGGGAGTCTTCACCCCGTTTCCCGGGTAGATTACATGAACCTCCGAATCCCTCTGCAGGTGGCGGGCGGCGACGAAACCGTCACCCCCGTTGTTCCCGCTCCCGCACAACACCAAGACCAGGTCCGGGGAATACCTCCGGACCACTCCTGCAAGGCCAAAACCAGCCGACTCCATCAGCCTGAGCCCGCTGACGCCGAGATGCATCGCGTTCCGGTCCACGGCCCGCATCCTCGCGGGTTTGATTATCCCCGTCTCCTCGAATTCAATTAGATCCCCGTTCATCCTGCCATCCTCTCTATGAACTTTAATGAACTCTTGCGCCGGAATAGTAAATCCTTTTTACGGTGGTTCAACAGGAGACGCATCTGGCAAAATAGCCCTCGTTTTAAACTCGCGGCACCAACAATATTACAGATGAGTCTCGACAAGGACATCTCCGCAGTCGCCGGGATAATACAGGATTCCAAAAAAGTAACGATAATCTCCCATATCGACGCCGACGGGATAACCAGCGAGGCGATCATGAGGCAGGCCGTCGCAAGGGCCGGCATCGAGGTCAGGTCGGTCTTCGTCAGGCAGCTCGAGCCGATCACCATGAAGCACGTGCCGGACGACGACTCCCTCAAGCTCTTCATAGACCTCGGGTCGGGCCAGCAGAACCTGTTAGAGGAACGGGGCCTCTCCGACAGGGAGGTCGTAATCATCGACCACCACGTGACCCAGGACGTCGATACCCAATATATACAGGCGAACGGGCTTCCGTACGGGCATGAAAAGCTCTCGGCCGCGGGAGTAGGATACCTCGTCGCAAGGGAGATCGACGACGTCAACATCGACCTCGCAAAGCTCGCAGTCATCGGAAACGTCGGCGACATGATGGCCCGCGAGAACTGCGGACTAATCGGCCTGGCCAGAAAGATCGCCGACGACGGCGCAGAGTTCGGAAACGTCGAGATCGTAAAAGACGACCTCAACTGCTACGGGATATCCACGAGACCGCTACATATACTCCTCTCCTTCGCAGACGACCCGCACATCCCCGGAATATCCAACCGCCCCGGCGAGGCCCAGAACATGCTGACATACGAGGCGGGAATACAGCTTCATAAGCCCAACGGAAAGTGGAAAGTCTGGGAGGACCTGGACGAAGATGAGAGAAAGAGCATCATGGGCCGCCTCGCACTCAAACTCCATTCCGCAGGAGAGCCTCTCGACCGTCTCAGGGGCGAGCACTACATCTTCCCCGACGAGAGAAAATACACGCCGCTGCGGAACGCATCCGAATACGCGACGATGCTAAACGCCTGCGGACGGTGGGTAAAGCCCTACACCGGAAGCGCCGTCTGCTGCGGGGACAGGGGTGAGGAGTACAGGGAGGCCGAGCACATGCTCAGGCACCACAGAAAGATCATCCGCGAGATGATGGAGTACATCCTCGACAAGGGGGTTACAGAATATTCCAACCTCCAGTATATCCACGTCGGAAGCAGGTTCCCGGATACCATCGTCGGGATCGGAGCGGGAATGGCGCTCTCGAAGCTCAACCGGCGGCTCCCGATTATGGTATTATGCTATCTCTCCGACGACCCCGAACTCGTCAAGGTCTCGATGCGGACCAACGAGACGATGGTGCAGGCGGGAGTCGATCTCCAGGCCGCACTGCTCGAAGCCTCCGAGAAACTCGGCGGTGCAGGCGGAGGACATAAGATAGCGGCGGGCGCATATATTCCAAGAGAATCCGAAGAGGGGTTTGCCGAAAGTGTCAACAGAATCCTCAGACAGCAACTCGCTTAAGCGGGTCAGGACGATAGCCGACTTCCAGTTCGGAAGAGGCACAGGGAAGGAGCTCTTCCCGGACGACTGCACCTTCAGGTTATCCTCCACCAAAAGGATCAGGTACGTGATGTCCGGAAAGACCCGTCTGGCAACGGTCAGGGCGGGCGACGGGCGGCTCACGCTCGGAAAAGAGGCAGGTGCAAAGCTCTGCGAAATTCTCCCCTCACCCGCGTATCGTGCGACAGTCCAAAACGATGTCGCCGAATTCGTCGTAGCGGGAAAGAACGCGATGTCCAAACACGTGATCTCCGCCGACCCGGGCATAAGGGCGGGCGACGAGGTCATGGTCTGCGACGAGCAGGGAGGCTTCCTCGGCATAGGCAACGCGGTCCTTTCCGGGGAGGAAATGCTTGCATTTAATTACGGTGTAGCAGTACAGGTAAGAAAAGGGAGTTAAAAGATATGATTCCAGGTGTCAACCCGAAACAGATGAAACAGATGATGAAGAAGCTCGGCATGAAGATGGAGACGATAGAGGATGTCGAGCGTGTGGTCGTATACACGAAGTCCGGCAACTACGTCTTCGACAACGCTGAGGTTGTCGCGACGGTGATGCAGGGCATGACCACATACCAGATCAACGGCGAGCCGAGATTCGAGGAAGCCGAGGCCGTAATCCCCGAAGACGACGTGAAGCTCGTTGCAGAGCAGGCGGGCGTCTCCGAGGACGAGGCAAAGGCAGCTCTTACGGAAGCCAAAGGCGACATCGCCGAGGCGATCCTGAAGCTTTCAGAATAATAGTGCCAATACGAAATGATACAGGAAAACGACAGGGTTCTTCTCGCCGGGCGAAAACGCGAGTTCTTCGTCAGGGCAGGCGAGGGCGAGTTCTCGACCGACAAGGGAATGGTTAAACTCGGTGAGCTCGTCGGCCTCTCGACCGGTGATAAGATCTCGACCCACATGGGCTTCGAGTTCGAGGTCAGGGAGCCGAGAGCCACCGACTATTTTAATTATGCAAGACGGACAGGCGCCCCCATGCTCCCGAAGGACATCGGGATGGTCATCGCCTGCACCGGTATGAACAAAAACGACCGCGTTCTCGATGCGGGAACGGGCAGCGGGATCGCTGCGATCTTCTTCGGCGGAGTTGCGGCTTCGGTTGTCACATACGAGAAGAGGCCGGAGTTTTCCGAGGTCTGCGCAAAGAACATCGAAGATGCAGGTCTCGACAACGTGGAGGTCATCGCCGGCGACGTTCTTGAAGCGGAAGGAGAGGAGGAGTTCGATGTCGTCCACCTCGATATGCAGATCGGAAGGGAGCATGTCGAGCACGCCTGGAAACTTCTCAAAAAGGGCGGGTACCTTGCGACCTACACCCCGTTCATCGAGCACACGATACTCGTGATGGACACGGCAAAACCCCTTTTCGCCGAGGTTGTCTGCCACGAGACTATTGCGAGGGAGCTCACGAGAACCGAGAGGGGAACCCGTCCCTCGACGAGGGTCGCCCATTCGGGATATATAACTGTCTGCAGGAAATAGAAATAACCCGCAGGAATAACCTATTTTAGGGTTTTTGCTAATCCGTGAGGGTATTAGAAGCAGGTTCCACCTTTTTTGGCAACCCCTCGCCGCGAGCGGAACAGCAGGCTCGCGGATCGGCCCCGACCCCGGGGCCTCTCAATGGCGATAACCACTCAGGGGATAGACGAGTATCTCCTGAGCGGCAAAACGCAGGAAGCTCATGGCGTGTACTGAATGAAATATGCCAGAAAAAACTAAATTAAACAGCCCGGGGACCCTTGCCGGTCCCCGGAGCGTGCCGTGGGGAGATTATCTTCGGGCAAGGCCCCTGGGCAGGGGCCGTCCGGCGGACCTGGCCGCCGGTGCCGGGGTCGCCGGAGAAAGACATGAGACAGCAAAGTGCCAAAAGTTTATCGGGATTTGGGTAGGCGATCTAAAAGGTCCGGGCCTTGATTTTTATAGCAAATGTTAGTTTCACTACCTTTGACAACCCCTCGCCGCGAGCCGCCCGGCAGGCTCGCGGATCGGTCCCGACCCCTGGGCCTCTCAATGGCGATAGCCACTCAGGGGATAAACGAGTATCCCCTGAGCGGCAAAACGCAGGAAGCTCATAGAGTGTACGGAATAGAATATACAAAAAAAATTAAACAGCCCGGGGACCCTTGCCGGTCCCCGGAGCGTGCCGTGGGGAGATTATCTTCGGGCAAGGCCCCTGGGCAGGGGCCGTCCGGCGGACCTGGCCGCCGGTGCCGGGGTTGCCTGAGTGTGCTATCCCTAAATTATTTACCCGCATGAAACAGCAAATATTCCTATAATTACAGGAGGAATTTCAATTACGACCGAAGGAACCGAAAACAGGCCCGGCGAAGATACGGGACCTGTCACGATCGTAACGACGCATTTCGTAAAGCCAGAGAAGATGCAGGAGTTCGAGGATGAGATCAAAAATGTATCGAATTATTTCGTGGGCTACCCGGGATATCTCGGCGTGAACTTCTTCAGGCCGTCCGATCCGGCGGACGGCGACTTCAGGGTAGTCCTGAAGTTCAGTTCGGAGGAGGCCTACGAGAGATGGGCGAATTCCGACGAGCGGAAGAGGTGGAAGGAGAGGGAGAAGGAGCTCACGATCGCACCGCCGAAGAGGTACAGGGTGAACGGGCTCGAGACCTGGTTCACGCTTCCGGGCAACAATATACTGAAGCCGCCTCCCCGCTACCGCCAGTATTTTGTGACGTGGCTTGCGGTCTGGCCGGTTATCGCGGTGCTCGGACCGATTGAAGGTTACCTGTTTGGGAGTTTCCCGTATATCATCCAGAAGATGGCCGACGTTGCCATTCTCGCATTTCTCCTGACATACCTCGTGATGCCTTTCATGACGAAGGCGTTCAAGTGGTTCCTCTACCCGGACGCGGTGAAGAAGATGGAGACCGAAGAGTGGTAGTTATTGCGGCATATCGATAATTTTACTTCAGAAACCACGATCAACCAAGGGAATCCAAGCCACCTTTAATCAAACTAAAATAAAAAATTTTAATATTGGTTACTACAAAGGCTAAATTCTAAACAACATTCCTTTAAACAGCAAAGGGGGGGTTACCTATGACTGAAAGAATTTACAATTTGTACAAAAAACACGGAGTGTTCATGATAACAACTGTCATGATGCTTCTTTTGATCGTAACGCCGGCAGTCGCCGAAGATATTCTGACCAACTGGACACAGGCAACCAATTCGACAGAGTTTTCGCCACGCTATTTTCATACATCCGTTGTATATGACGACAAAATGTGGGTGATAGCCGGAGATGACGGAAGTTACAAAAACGACGTCTGGTATTCAACGAACGGTGTAAACTGGACACAGGCAACTAATTCGACAGCATTTTCGCCACGCTTTATTCCTGAATCCGTAGTCTATGATGACAAAATGTGGGTGATAGCCGGATGGGACGACGTGAGTAATAAAAACGACGTCTGGTATTCAACCGACGGAGCAAACTGGACTCTGGCAAACGATTCGGCGGCATTTTCGCCACGTCGTGGAGCCGCACTTATAGTTTACGACGACAAAATGTGGGTGATCGGTGGAAGAGAAGATAATGGTCATGTAAACGACGTCTGGTATTCAACCGACGGAGAGATCTGGACACTGGCAAACGATTCGGCAGCATTTTCAGCACGGAATTTTCAGGCGTCTGTAGTATATGACGGCAAAATGTGGCTGATTGGAGGGTCCTCCCCACAAATATTAAATGATGTGTGGTATTCAACCGACGGAGAAATCTGGACACTGGCAAACGATTCAGCGGCATTTTCACCACGCCGTGACTCTACATGTATCGTATCCGATGAAAGGATGTGGATAATCGGTGGAGCAGACCGCCAGAATAATTTTAATGATGTATGGTATTCGACCGACGGAGAAATCTGGACACAGGCAAACGTTTCGGCGGCATTTTCGCCACGTCGCAGCTTCTCATCTGTTATATACGACGGCAGTGTATGGATAATCGGAGGATTAGATAACGATAGTATGAAAAACGATGTCTGGTATTCGAACGTTGTGTAGACATAATATCTGTTATCACCTGCATAACGGCCCTGTAAAAACAGGCAATCAGCAGAGATTCTCAAATCCCAAATTTTTAATTTTCATGTATTCCAGATCACTTTTCCTGCGGTGGTGCACCACCTTCCTCTCCCGCGAACCGCAATCAGACACCATTATATCCCGGAAGAGCAACTTCTATTAGGTATCCTGAATATGACATGCAAATGCACGGCAACGGAGGGTTCGGTTTTCGACACTTCAGCTCCGGCATTCGCATTTTTCTTTGGATTTAATTTCTTTAGCTTTAGATAGGGCGCCGAAAAACAATCCGGTTGCCCTTGTATCGTTTTAGTCATCATTCAGATTACCGCAAGGAATTTATCAGGTTTTATGATGTTTGGAATTTCTGATCCCTATATCTGGATAGGTTACCTGCTGTCGTTTTTATTTACGGCGGCCTGCATAGCGTACGGCATTTTGAACTGGAGGAACGGACAGGAACCGGAGGAGGGACCGGATGGCAGTTGACACGCTGGTCTTCGCCGCGATAACCGCGGTCTACCTGGCGGTCATCATCTTCCTCGGCTACGTGGGATTTCGCCAGACTAAAGGCAGCGACGACTTCATGATCGCGGGGAGGAGGATCAACCCCGTTGTCCTCGCACTCTCGTACGGTGCGACTTTCATCAGCACCTCGGCGATCGTGGGTTTCGGCGGTGTCGCGGCACAGCTCGGTATGGGCCTCGTGTGGCTCACCGTGCTCTGCATCGGTGTCGGCGTTCTCATCGCCTTCATCGTCTTCGGCAAAAAGACGCGTGAGCTCGGGAAGAAGACGGACGCGGTGACGTTTCCCGATCTCCTGGGCAAATGCTACGGGTCGACTTTCATGCAGCGTGCGGCCGGGCTCGTGATACTGTTCGGAATGCCGCTCTACACCGCAGCGATCCTCATCGGTGGTGCACGCTTCATCGAGACGACGCTCGCGATACCCTACGACACGGCGCTTATCGCGTTCGCGGTGATCGTCGCTGCATATGTCATCCTCGGCGGCCTTATCGCCGTCATGTATACCGACGCCCTGCAGGGTGCGATCATGTTCATCGGAATGACGATCCTGCTGATCCTCACGTATACGTATCTCGGCGGAGTCATAACTGCGAACTCGGCGCTCGATGCGATGTCGTCGATGGTCCCCGAGTCGCTTGCAGCCAGCGGAATGACTGGCTGGACATCGATGCCCGATTTTCTGTCGCCGATCTGGATCACTATGATAACGACGATGGTGCTCGGTGTCGGAATCGGTGTTCTCGCACAGCCGCAGCTCGCGGTTCGCTTCATGTCGGTCAAGGACAACCGCTCGATCCACAGGGCGGTGATGGTCGGCGGTCCGTTCGTCCTCGTGATGACCGGGGTCGCGTTCACCGTCGGTCCGTTGACGAATGTGTGGTTCATGCAGACCCAGGGAATGCTCGCTGTCGAGGCGTCGGGAGGGAATGTCGATACCGTCATCCCGAACTTCATCAACTCGGCGATGCCGGACTACTTCGTGATCATCTTCATGCTCGCTCTCCTTGCGGCTGCGATGTCGACCTTAAGCTCGCTCTTCCACACTATGGGAACGACGATCGGCTACGACCTGAACGTAAAGATGAAGGACTCAAAGCCGTCGATCCGTGCGATCCAGGCAGGAACTGTCATTATGATCGTCGTCAGCACGATTGTCGCGTACCTGATGCCCGGAAACATCATCGCGAGAGCAACCGTCATGTTCATGGGGCTCTGCGCCGCGGCGTTCATCCCGGCGTTCGCGTACGCACTATATTGTAAGAAGCCGTCACTCTTCGCGGCGAAGGCGAGCCTCATCTCCGGTACGGTCTCGTGGTTCCTCTGGACGGCGTTCGTGCATTCGTCCGAATCTTCGGTCCTGGGCTTATCAAAGGCGATCTTCGGGGTCTCTTCAGTCCTCCCGATGCCATGGGGAGTGGTGAACCCGATCGTGATCGCTCTCCCGATCTCGGCGATCGTCCTGTGTGTCGCACATTTCTACGACAGGTCGATCGTGGATTCGCCGGAAAGAGAGGCGGATTCGTCCTGAAGGACGATCTATATTTTTTTTGCCCGGGAGCCGGCCCGGAGAGGAGGGTAACTTCCCCCGCACATTACTCGAACAATTTTAAAGCAGTGGAGCGATAATTACAGATGGAGAGTTCATGCATCATATCATCTCGATCAAGGAACTTGAAGTTGAAGATATAAACAGACTGCTCGACAAGGCCCGTCTGATCCAGGAGAAGGGGTTCAAACGACGGACCCTTGAAGGAAAACTCGTCGCACTCCTCTTTTTTGAACCTTCCACCCGAACCAGGATGTCATTTTCTGCCGCCCTCTCCCGCCTTGGGGGAGATGTTATCACGGTGGACAGCGTCGAGGGGAGTTCGATTTCGAAGGGGGAGACACTCGCGGATACGATAAGGGTTGTCAGCAGCTACGTGGACGCGATCGTGCTTCGCCACCCGAAGGAGGGTGCGGCGAGGCTTGCGGCGAATTTTTCGACAGTGCCGGTGATAAACGCCGGTGACGGTGCGGGCCAGCACCCGTCGCAGACGCTCCTCGACCTGTATACGATAAGGGAGAACATGCCGCTCGACAATATCGACGTCGGGCTTCTCGGGGACCTACGCTACGGGAGGACTTCGCACTCGCTGTCATACGCACTTTCGAACTACAACGTCCGGATTCACACGATCGCACCGAAGAGCCTGGAGATGCCCGCGGTTATTATCGAGGAGATGGCGGAGAGGGGCGTCGAGCTGATCCAGCACGACAGCCTTGCGGATGTCATCAACGAGCTGGATGTCCTGTATGTCACGAGAATCCAGAGGGAGAGGTTCCCGGATTCGGCGAGCTACGCGAGGGTCGCACACTCTTACAGGATTACGCCCGAGGTTCTCAAAGACGTGAAGGACAACCTGATCCTGATGCACCCGCTCCCGAGGGCGGGGGAGATCGATCCCGCGGTGGACAAACTTCCGTATGCAAAATACTTCAGGCAGGCGGAGAACGGCGTGCCCGTGAGAATGGCGATGCTGGAAGAGGTGATGCTGTGAGCGGAAAGGAGCCGGAGGACGGCCTCCTGATAAGCCCGATCCAGGACGGAACGGTGATCGACCATATCACCGGCGGCGAGGCGCTCGTGGTCCTGAGAATCCTGGGGATAACGGGGACGACGAAGGAAGCGATCTCTGTTGCGACGAACGTGGGAAGCAGGATTTCAGGAAAGAAGGACATCGTGAAGATCTCGAACAGGGAGCTGTCGAAGGAAGAGGTCGACAGGATTGCACTGATCGCCCCGAATGCGACGATTAACATCATCAGGGACTTCCGGGTCTTCGAGAAGATGAAGGTCGAAATTCCCGAGTCGGTCACGGGCTTTGTATGCTGCCCGAACCCCGGCTGCATCACGAACTCGAACGAGCCTGTCGAAAGCGGCTTTAAGACGAAGAAGGGCGGACGGCTCCAGTGCATCTACTGCGATACGATAATTTCGGACAATATTGTGGATTATATTATTTGAGTTGAGGAGCCTTCCCCTCAAAACTCAATCCCCGAAAAACATCTCCTCCCCTTTTTCCGTATACTTCATCAGACCCAGACTGTAAAGGAAATCGGAATCGCTGTCTACCCCCCATCCTTCTGCAAGCCTTCCGTCTGCAATCCGCCAGATGAAGATCATCGTTATCGCGACTTTGCTGCCGGTGGGAGGAAGGATAGCACCAAAACAGTTCCATTCGCCGGTATGTGTCCCGGTTCCCTCAACACAAACCCATACCTTGTCCTCTTCGGCGATCATATCGACGATCTCTTCGTGCCAGTCGGGGAAAGCTACGAATGCGAGCTCATAGAGCTTTCTGAAGTTTTCGATACCCTCCTGCTTATGGGTATTGTCGATGTAGCCGGGATCGACGAGTTCACTGAAAAGATCTAGGTTCCGGGTGTTGTAGGCGTCGATGAACTTCCGGACGATCGCTTTATTCTCTTCGGGTGACACGGGGATCACTTCCTGGTGGTCTGTTCTTTTTCACCTTATTTAACGTTGCCGTCCCGCGGGCTTACTTTCACCCCACATCCGACTTCGGATTAAATACCTCTACGCAAAACTCTATGATCGTCCCTGGCTGGAAAATAGAGACAGGACAGATCTCACAAACCCCAAATATTCATACCGACTTGTCTTCAAATCAGCCGAACCTGCCCGTTCCCTTGGAGAAGAACAATATTTCCGGCCGGGACACCTGCCCCAAATCCATAAAAGATCACCAACCCTTTTTTTTCTTTTTCAATAATGAAAGAGAGCTGTTTATTCGAATATCCTGCCCGGGCCAGGAGACTACAGAATCACCTTGCACATTCCAGGGAGATTGCGGCAGGAAAATATTCCCCGCACGCCATTCGAATCCTTATTCTCCTGAGAACATCTCCTTTCCTATCTCCGTGTAATCCATAAGGCCCAGTTTATTGAGGAAATCGGAATCGCTGTCGACCTCCCATCCTTCAGCAATTCTGCCGTCGGCGATCCGCCAGATGAAGACCATCGTCATGGCGACTTTGTTCCCGGTGGGAGGGAGGTTTACCCCGAAGTAGCTCCATTCGCCGGTATGGGTCCCGGTGGCGTTTACGCAGACCCATACTTTGTCTTCTTCGGCGATCATGTCGACGATCTCTTCGTGCCAGTCGGGGAAGGCAGTGAATGCGAGTTCGAAGAGCTTCCTGAAGTCTTCGATTCCTTCCTGCTGGTGGGTGCGGTCGACGTAGCCGGGGTCGACAAGTTCGTTGAAAAGGTCCAGGTTCCGGGTGTTGTACGCGTTGATGAACTTCCGGACGATTGCTTTATTCTCTTCTGCTGACATGGGCATCACTTCCTGATGGTCTGTTCAATTTTACTTTATTTAAGGGTACCGCCCCGGGAAAGGATGCGGGGAAAAAAGGATTGTCAGATCTTCGGGATTACGCGTCCGGTGGTCTTCATATATTCCCTGTATTCGTCGCCGAATTTATTGATGAGCATCTCCTCCTCTTTGGGTACCCGGAGATAGTAGAGCAGGCCCCATGCCGCAACCCCGAAGACGAGGACGAGCGAGTTGTCGAGAATTACGCCCTGCCCGATTACCCAGAGCCAGATGTGGGCATACATCGGGTGTCGGATTCTTTTGTAGATCCCGGATTTGACGAGGGTGTGATCCTGTTTGATCTCGAGTACGGGCGACCAGTTCTTCCCGAGGTCGGCATGAATCCTGGCGAACAGCCAGACGTTGAAGAACCCGATTACGAGGAAAATGAGTCTTATTGAATCGGGAATGTTCATGGAAAACGAGTCGAGCCACGGGGTGAATACTGCTGCGAGCGGGAGAATCATCATCCCGATGAAGTTCAGCCCGACAAGACAGGATTCGAATACGGGGCGGACTTTCTCACTCTTTTCCGGGGTTTGGGCTTTTTTGCCGTAGTATGCACGGACCAGAAACCAGACTACGAACAAGGCAAGAAAACCCAGTTTCCAGATATCATCAGTCATTGTACCGCAGTTTATGATCTTTGGTGCGGATTATCCATGACCTGATTTTTTTCGGTTTTTTGATGTATACGAACAAAAGGGGGATTGTATCTCGGCGGGTTTACTTTCACCCTCCACGTTGCTTCCGGTTAAATACCCATATGCAAGACTCTATGATCGTCCCGGATCGGGAGAAAAAACGATGGACATTTCTCACTAATCCGAAACTTATCATGCCATGCCAACCCGGCCCTCCGAATCTGCCGGGCACGCTCGTTCACCATACATAAGTAAAAGATTTCCGGCCGGGACGCCCCAATCCGAAAAAGACCACCCATCTTTTTTTTTGTTGATATGATTACGAAAAGCTATTCAGGAAATGTTTTCTGAAAATCGTCATGCGGATAGATCGTCGATCGCTTCGCTGCATCTTCCGGGATTTTATAATTTTTGAAAAATGCTGCAAAATTTTTTCTGTTTAATGAAATCCGACCATTATTGAATTTAATTTTCAATTTTTCCCACAAATTCCGATTTAATTTTATAACGACTTCCTTCCCAATCCTTACAGGGTGCCGAAATCACACCTGATGATAATAATGAAAGATACAAACGAACGAATTACCGGGGACTATTACTGTCTGGCGCCCGAAAAGGGAAACGGCAGCCCCCGGAACAAACCGTGTACCACCACATGCTGCATGAGAACTGCCACCAGAAAATCTACTTCCAGGGAGATAAACAAAGCGGCGGGGCCAGTCCCGCTCTACCTGATCCCGCAGGCACTCTCGAAAGAGATCCGCGAACTGAAAGATGCGATCGTCGAGATCCGGGTCAGGAGAACAAGCGGCCACAATTACAGGATATATTTTATCGCAACCGCCAGGGAGGGAACGGCCTTTGAATCCTGAACAGGAGATAATCAGATTGGATGACGACGGTTCGCTCCGGATTGAAGCGGGAGGACCGGATCTTTTCATCGCAGAAGACGATGTTGAAAGTCTCGTCTCCTCCGGCCGTGTCGTCCCGGTATTCAAATCCGTACCCGGAAAAGAGGATGCACTTTCGATCGAGGGGCACGCCGCGATCTCACCCGGGGGAAAGGCGGTGAAGATATTCACGACAGCGGGACATTTCATTATTCCGTTCGTCTCCCTGCAGAGAGTTGCAAAGGAAGAGGCGGTATCCGCACCACTCTTTCCCCTTGAACCTGATTTACCGGAGGAGAGATCATGAGCGAAGAGATCCGAAAATCTCTCGCCACCCTCTTTCCGGGCGGCGGAGTCGTGGAGCTGCGGGCCCTCGGCGATCACAATGTTCACAGCGGGTACTTCGACGATCACGAGACGCTCGCTGAAAAAGCCGAAACCGTCTCCCGCATCTCCGATGTGCAGGGCGTTTATGTAACTCTAAATGAGATCAATCCCGCTCTTCTCTCCCGGAGGGCAAACCGCGTGAAGATGATTCTCGGGCGGAGGGATGGAACGACCGCGGATACGGATATCATTCGCCGGCGGTGGCTGCCCGTCGATCTCGACCCGGTACGGCCCAGCGGGGTTTCATCGACGGACGAGGAGCATGAAGCTGCTTTATCGAAGGCAGAGAAGATCGCCGGCTTCCTCCAGACACTCGGGTTCCCCTCCCCCATCCTCGCCGATTCGGGAAACGGCGGGCATTTACTATATGCAGTCGATCTCCCGAACGATGAGGAGTCGACCGATCTCGTACGTGACTGCCTGACCACTCTCGATCTCCTCTTCTCCGATAACACCGTCACCGTCGATACGGCGAACTTCAACGCTGCCCGGATCTGGAAACTCTACGGAACAATTTCCCGGAAGGGCGACGACACGCCCGATCGCCCGCACAGGATGGCCCGAATCATCGATGCACCGGACGATACAGAAACCGTTGCAACGGAAAATCTTCAAAAACTCGCAAACCTTCTTCCGAAAGATGAGCCGAAAATTTCGTCGAAGAGCGAGGATAAAAAGATCGACCTCTCCGAATGGCTCCCGGACCACGGGATCGCAGTTGCGAGCGAGAAGCCGTGGCAGGGCGGAACACTCTTCGTCCTCGAAGAATGCCCGTTCTCCTCCGCACACAAAGACGGGGCGTTCGCGATTCAATTTTCAAACGGTGCGATCTATGCCGGCTGCCACCACAATTCCTGCGGCGGCGGGAAACAAAGATGGAGCGAGCTCCGGGCGATGTACGAGATCAAATCCGCCCGGAAGGAGAGAAGAGCCGGACGACAAAACGAAAATACAGGCAAAACCGAAAGGACCGTTCGCCGCGGGGGATCTTCGTTTTCCGAAAAGACGAGGGAGAAGGCAGCCGAAATCCTCAAAAACGGAGACCCCGTTAAATTCATACTCGACACCTTCTCGAAATTCCACGTCGGCGACGAAACGCTGGCCGAATGCCTGGTAATGTCTATCGCTTCCCAGTCGGTCGAAAATACGAACGGCCTCCACGTATTCGTATCCGGTGACTCGGGGAAAGGAAAATCCGTTGCATGCAGGGCCATGACTAATCTTGTCCCGGAAGAATACAGGCTCAGGGGTAAGGTGAGCGACAAGGCGCTCTACTATAACCGCGACCTGGTGCCGGAGACCGTTTTCCTCTTCGACGACGCACATATTTCGGAAGATGTCTGCGAGATCTTGAAGTCCGCGACCACGAATTTCCGCGAAAGGATCGAATACCAGACGCTTACAACCGACAGGCAGCTCAGGACATACGATATCCCGGAGAGGTGCGTATGGTGGGTCGCGAAGGTCGAGTCCATCGGCGACGACCAGGTGCTGAACCGGATGCTCACTGTCTGGATCGACGATACATCGGACCAAGACAAGAGGGTGCTCGACAACCTGAAGAGATCCGAATCACGGGAAAAAATAACCCTCAGGGAGCCGGTCGAAACGGACATCTGCCGCTGTATCTGGGCGATTTTGAAGGAGGAGACGACTTATGTCTCGATTCCGTTCGCGGAGAGAGTGCAGTTTTCATCCTTCGCAAACCGGAGGAACCCGGCGATCTTCTTCGACCTGGTAAAGTGTCATGCTCTTCTTTTCAAAGAACAGAGGGAAAGGTTCACGCCGGTGGACGAGGACGATAATCCGATAGAAAATTTGCCGGCAATCCGGGCGATGGTTGACGACTTTGATGCGGCTGCGAGGATCTATGCAGCGATCAACGGCGATTCGGGAAGCCAGGAGACGAAACTTACGAAGAACGAGGCGGCCGCCCTTGAGGTCATATGCAAAATGGGCTGGGATGTCGTCACGGTCAAGATGCTCCAGGATGTGATGGGGATCTCGTATCACCAGGCGAGGAGGATCTTCCACGGCTACCTGAGCAGGGGATGTTCGTATTCCGGCCTTCTTGAGAAGTGTCCTGCAATCGGGTTTATCGATGCGACGGTTTCGGAGGAGGCCGACGGGGTCATGCTCCGGCAGCGGGAGAGCCGGTATTCTTTCAATTACGAGATCTACCGGGAATGGGATTCCGGGAACATCGTCTGGCTTGACAAAGAGGAGGCCGGCACCGGCGGTGACGGCACGGGGCCGGACGATGGCGGAGGGCCTGACGATGACGGCGGCCCGGACGGGGATGCTGCCCCGGGGTCGGAGCCGGATTGTATTTGCAGCTTTGCAGCAAATTTGCAGCCGGTTTGCAGCAGCGTGCTGCAAAGTAAAAGGGAGGATGAGAGCGGTTCTTTTACCGGATGCAGTCAGGATGACGGGAGTCTTCTCCCGGCAAATAGTAGTTTGCGGAAAAATTCAGGGGCACAGGAAGATGATCGTAAGGAGAAATATTCTTCCTGTTGTGTGTGTACGCCCGGTTCTGCTGCAAACATGGATCAAAAACGCCCGGATATTTTGGAGATTGAAAAAGCATGCGATTATAATTATTCGCTGCTTTGCGGGGATGTGCTGCAAACTACTGCGAACTTCCGCAAGGCTGCGAATGTGAGGGGTTCGACTCTTCCTCTTCCCGGTGTTCTCGACCATCGCGATTTCGAGAGAGTGAATAAAGATCTCGGGAAATGTGATCTCTGCAGCGAGGGGAAGGCTGTTTTTTCTTCGCGGGAGCTGAAGATGAGTGTTTGTGAAGGGTGTTTCGGGCGGCTATTGAGAGAGGATTTGGAAAAAGAAGGGGTGAGGTGATTAAAACCCTAAACCCCTTCCGGGATGTTGTCTTCATTTATCTTTCTAATAAGCGCAACTGCCAAATCATAACTCTCAACGGCAAGACCCGCAAGAAGAGACTCCTCTGTCGCCATCTCCCTCAGAACCTCTATTCTGGACAAAGCTTCCCACTCGGCACGGTTTTGAGCAACTTCCGCTATTGATGACTTCAGAAATTCGTAGAGAAATTTTTTATCCGGGTCAATAATCGAGGGAATATACTCCATCATCATCACCTGAAACAATATCCCTACCTGGGCCGCCGCCGATCTCTTTGATTTCTTCTACATTTGGTATAAACATTTTTTGTCCCCCTCTTTACAGCATAATTTACAGTATGTATTACAGTATTGAGCCGCTGGCATATATAACTTACCATGCAAAATATACTGTATGTCCGTGGTAGGAAATGGGCGCGTTGTATCTCAGGGAAATGCAAAAACAAAATATTTAACGATACCCTCCGCATTAGCTACAGATTCAAACTTTCCATTTGAAGAAGGAGAGCAGGTTAAAATCACAATAGATCCGCAAAACAAGCGTTTAATTGCCGAAAAGATCAGATAATCTCAAAATGGCAGGAAACAAACCTCTCCTATTGAAAATCTAAAGAGTACACTCATAAGATCTTTAAAACTTCATACGACTCTCCTCGACCACCGCTATTTTCAAAGGATGACTAAGGAGCTTGGAAAGTGTGATCTCTGCGGTGAGGGGAAGGCTTTTTTTCTTCAGAGTAACTGAAGATGCATATTTGTGAGGGATGTTTCGGGAGGTTGATGAATATTCGATCCATTTACTCGTTAAGGATGTGACTTACTTCGGAACCCTGAAGAACTTACGGACAACATAATTTCAATCCACACACTCACGAAGGGTGTGACCAACCTACGATCTCGCAGTGATCAACTATTACGAATTTCAATCCACACATCCACAAAGGGTGTGACTGGGATACTGTTTTAATGCGACCTGCAGAGTCAAATTTCAATCCACACACCCGCGAAGGGTGTGACGAGCTCGTGCTCCGCTTTCGCGAGCGCAAAATGATTTCAATCCACACACCCGCGAAGGGTGTGACGAGTCACATCAGGTTTATGCTCAAGCTCGCCCGTAATTTCAATCCACACACCCGCGAAGGGTGTGACAACCAGCGACTCTTGACAATTTGTCGGCCGGAGCTATTTCAATCCACACACCCGCGAAGGGTGTGACCGCTTGATATGCTCTTGAATTCAACAGGATTGATATTTCAATCCACACACCCGCGAAGGGTGTGACGTTCTGCAAGGATTTCTATCCGCATATTAAACGATTTCAATCCACACACCCGCGAAGGGTGTGACAGTCACATCAGGTTTATGCTCAAGCTCGCCCGTAATTTCAATCCACACACCCGCGAAGAGTGTGACGTATTATCTGACGCCGAATTCGTTACGGCTATATTTCAATCCACACACCCGCGAAGGGTGTGACGAAAATGCTAACGTAGCGGGTGATTCTACAAGTGATTTCAATCCACACACCCGCGAAGGGTGTGACGCGTATTATCTGACGCCGAATTCGTTACGGCTATATTTCAATCCACACACCCGCGAAGGGTGTGACGCGTATTATCTGACGCCGAATTCGTTACGGCTATATTTCAATCCACACACCCGCGAAGGGTGTGACCATGTCGGCGACTAAGTCCTTAAAACAGTATTCAATTTCAATCCACACACCCGCGAAGGGTGTGACGAGGACGGTCGAATATGTCATGCATGTTTGGATTCATTTCAATCCACACACCCGCGAAGGGTGTGACCAAAAAGGCGGGTAGCTGTTGTACCCACCTCGACGGTATTTCAATCCACACACCCGCGAAGGGTGTGACTACAGGGTCAGCGGTATGTAAATCACGGCCATCCTATTTCAATCCACACACCCGCGAAGGGTGTGACGCCTTTGTTCAGGCCGGCCCAATCTTCGAGGTATCATTTCAATCCACACACCCGCGAAGGGTGTGACCAAGCGGAGCTCCAGCAATCTTTATGCCTGGGGACGATTTCAATCCACACACCCGCGAAGGGTGTGACTGCGATGATCTGCCAGGTCAATCCGCCACCCTCCATTTCAATCCACACACCCGCGAAGGGTGTGACCGATAGGAGGGGCGTCCATCGGCGGCAGGTCTTCATTTCAAT
>NZ_KN360927.1:31935-42181 GCF_000784355.1 Methanolacinia paynteri
GCCAGTATTTCAATCCACACACCCGCGAAGGGTGTGACCATACGTCAGGCTCGGAACATCTCAGGCACAGATTTCAATCCACACACCCGCGAAGGGTGTGACGATATTCGTCTATTTCTTCTTGTGATCTACTCATAAATTTCAATCCACACACCCGCGAAGGGTGTGACTGTCTCTTGCAAATGCAGACGCCTCCCCTGTCTTATTTCAATCCACACACCCGCGAAGGGTGTGACCAGCAAGAGACAAGGCCCGGAAGGCCAAGCCTCCGGATTTCAATCCACACACCCGCGAAGGGTGTGACATATCTCCTAGTGGTTATGGATATATATCTTTGAATTTCAATCCACACACCCGCGAAGGGTGTGACGCGCCGGGATAGATATCAACAGTGGTACTGTACTCCTATTTCAATCCACACACCCGCGAAGGGTGTGACTGGCGAGGCAAAGGAGTGCATCCTGGACATTGTCAATTTCAATCCACACACCCGCGAAGGGTGTGACCCAGATGCAGGTGGTCGGGGCACCGACCCAGAAGTCATTTCAATCCACACACCCGCGAAGGGTGTGACGGCGAAGGCATCGCCTGCGGAATGTCTCTTCGTGATTTCAATCCACACACCCGCGAAGGGTGTGACGGCGACACCTCCCTGGAGGCGCTGCGCCCGATGGAAATTTCAATCCACACACCCGCGAAGGGTGTGACCTCGTGCCGGATTCCATGCCGTTAAACTGGCCTATTTCAATCCACACACCCGCGAAGGGTGTGACAGCAAATCAATTTCATTTTGTAAAATATTAAGTCTTTGTCAAACTCACTAAAAATCAGAAATTTCCTAAAAATTTCAAACATGGAGTATCATATCCTACACAATATATTATTTTAGAAATGTCACGTGGCAGTAATTCAAAAAATTATGTTGCCTTATATTGATAAAATCATAGAAAAAGAAATATACTAAATCTATAAAAATCCCGCGAACCTCCCGGGGAAATAATGTGAGCTTCAGGTTCGCAAGACTATGTAATTAATAATCCTTCGGGATCATATCCGGCCTTTGCACCGTAATGCTCCACTCTTCTCTTCCAGTTTTTTCCAAGAAAATAAAACCTTATACTATCTTTCTCTTCATCAGCAACACTGATTAAATTATGCTTCAGGGTTTCAAATTGTGAAGGATCTACCAGACATTCGAAAACAGAATTCTGAACCCGTTGACCATGATTTACACACAATCTGGCAACCTTTCTTAATCTCGCCCGACCCTCCGGGGTTTCCGTATTTACATCATAAGTTACAAGAACCATCATAATTGTCACTCAGTTCATGAAAAACGGGGGATAACCGTCGATATCTCCTCTCAGGTACCTAGTCATCAGCATAGCCTGAACGTACGGAAGAAGACCCACGGGAATATTCTCCCCGAGATAAGGGTGCTTTATCTGATCCTGCTTTCTTTTCTGCCAGGAAGCAATAATCTCCTTTTTGCAGTCGTCTGTCATAAAAACAGCCCCGTTCTCCTTTTTGATAAAACCTGAACCTTTTATCTTTCGCAGATTTACCAGATTCAAGGCCAGGCGGTCGGCCATGAACGGTCTCAGTTCCTCCATCATATCAAGGGCAAGGCTGGCCCTCCCCGGTCTGTCGGTATGCAGAAAGCCAACATACGGATCAAGACCAACAGTTTCGAGTGCAGATTCCATATCGTGAGCAAGCAGTGTATACAAAAATGACAAAAGTGCGTTCATGTTATCCAGAGGGGGTCTCCTATTCCTCTCCTTAATGAAAAAATCATCCTTCTGCTTCAGGATCAGTTCATTCATCGCAGAGAAATAAAATTTCGCACAGTTACCTTCGATACCTCTCAGAAAATCGCAATCCGGGGAATCAGGAACACGGTTGATATTATCAATAAGATAGTCTTCAACTGTCTTCACCCTTGCATTATCGATGACATCCGCATGATCCCGGAGACTTCTTCCAAGAACTGTCCGGCAATTCACCAGTTTACCGATAATGAACCGCCTTGAAAGGTCAAGGGACATCACAGGATCGTCGGCATACCTGAACTGAGTTCTCCGGAGCAGGACATTTCCTCTCACTTTACCAGAAACCCGTGCGAGAAAAAAACCGTTCGGAGACAGGAAAGACAATCCCACACCATTATCAGAACAAAGCCTCATTAGTTGCGGGCTCGCACCCATATATCCCATACATACGATCCCCTCAAGGTTGTGAATTGGAATACGGAAATTGTCCTCGCCTTCAACCTTCACAACCACGTTCTCTCCCTCCTTTGTCAGGTAGGATTCCGGTTTGGTTACGTAAAGGGTATTCAATAATTTTTTCATTATATCTACTCTCCTAATCAGAATTTCCGGTATCAACTGCCTCTTTCACGTGTTTTTTGATATAATTCCCGACAGAAATTTTCTTCTTAGTCAGATTGGGGACACAAAGGTCATACAGTGAACATGACCTGCAATTTTTATTTTTTACAGCCGGTGGAGTCAGACCTGAACTGTAAATCTCATGCATCTCCTTTGAAAGTGAAAAAACAAGATCCCGAAGATAATCTGTATTATCGACAGTCACCCGCCTTCTTGTCTCATAATAGTACAGATCTCCGGAATCAACACGGGTGTCAAACATCTCTTCAAGACATATTGCCTGTGCACATACCTGGACCTCATCCCTTTCATCGACCTTAGGGCTCCCTCTCTTATATTCAACAGGATTTATTCTCCAGAATCCTTCGTGTCCCGGAAGAGAGACACCCTCATCCGATTTCAGGAACTCGACAACATCGGCAATACCGTAAAAACCGAGGTTATATGATACCACAGGAAAAGCTCTTGAGATTACTGAAATACCCCTTGTCTCGTTGAAATAAGGATCATCGACTCTCTCGTGCAGGAAATGGCCCTGTGTTGTCCGGAGATTTTCCTTCCATTGCTGTTCGAGATGAATCAGCGCCCACTGGCGCCTGCAGAAATAAAAATGTTGTATACCTGATAAGGAGAGAAGATCCTCGTCAGAATACCCATTCCGCGTCATAACTTTTCAATCAGTTCGACACCATCGGGAACATCTTTTGAGATCTCGATCTCATAATCGGCAAATGAGCGGGGAGGAAGATCTCCGGACTTTTTACTGATTTTCACAAGATCGAAGAGCTTATGCGACTGGCACGAACCAAGTTCCGTGTTGTGCCTGAAGATTATCAGCTTTCTTGCCGACATCTTTCCTCTTGCAGCGGAATGGTCATGCTCGAACATATTCACAAGGCTCTCCCAGAACAGTTTGAGATCGTCTTCACTGAAGCCGGTCGTCTTGTTCGCAAGATTTGCAGAGATGTATCCTTCCGTTCTGTAGAGTGCATACGGGAGAATTTGCTTCTTTCCCATTGTCTGCCCTTTTTCAGCATCCTCTTCCTTTGCAACAGCCTGCCGGGTAATCGTTACCTCCTGCTGGAATATCGGGTCAATGCTTCGCCCGAAATTGATCTGTACCGGTCCCCTGACCTGGCCGCAATTAACTCCTGTAGTCATAACGGCGCCGAAAGTCCGTATGTCAAAGAAATTGTCACACATAAATCTGGCGTACTTGTCGTCTTTCGGCTTCTTTTCGGAGGGTTTCTCACCAAAATGATCATACGCTTTCTTGTGCTGGTTGTTCAAAACCGCACCGGATTTTACGTATATGTCATAACCCTGCTCTCCTGATTTGACGATATCGACATAATCACGGATCTTCCTCTTAAGACAGACATCAGTCACGATTCCGTGGCCGGTCTGGGGGTCGATCCTCGGCATATTGCCCATATCCGGATCTCCGTTCGGGTTCCCGTTCTCTACATCAAACAACAATACGAATTCATACCTGTTCTTAATGGGTTCGCTCATGATTCATTCTCCTTTGCGGCTTCGGCCTCTACCTTCTCTTCTTTCTTCTTGTAATTCTCTTTTCTCTGGTGATAGTATCCGAGCATGAACATGCCCTGCTCCTCAAGACTCAGGTACGGCGGGAACTGATCCACTCCCGAAAGGACTTCCTCGATGTCCCTTGTCGTCCTTACCCCGAAATCTGATTTTGCTATGTGATGCTGGGCGAGCTTGATCAAAACCGGAAATACAACGGCCGGTGTAGTCGATGCACTGCTGAAGTATTTGCTGTTGATAGTGCTCCCGATACTTTTGCTTGTGTCTGTCTGTGCTTTTTCCAATACTGCAAATAACCTGCCGAGGCGATACGGTACGTCCTGGCTTGTTTCATTTAAATTCACGGTAATCATATCCTCCTTAAGGTAAGGCGAACCGGTTCTTGCGAGCCTCAACAAATAAGCTTTGATAAAACCGGCACGAACTGAATTAATTGATCTTTCAACTTTCACTCTGCCCAAAATGGCGTTGTACATCTGAATTGGATAGGGTGTACTGTTGAGAATCGATCTCATGAGGAGACCGCTTAGGATCTGTAGAACTTTTTCTTGCTTTTTATCCAATCCTTTAGGTATAGTTTCATTAACTAACTTCTTTGGCGAGGCAAACACAGGATCATAATCGCCCCTCTCGATCTCCGTATCGAAATAATGCTGTGATACTTTCTTAACAAAATCCCCGAACTCGTTCATGTACCAGAACCTGACCGAAAGTCGGGCATTGTTCGGAGACAGACCCAGGATATAGAACATCTTTTTTTCATCGATATCCGGATTGGCATCACTAATTTTGTACCCTTTTCGGACGAGATTAAGAATATCTCTCATCTGATTGAGCAATTCGGTGTTGGTTTCTCTTTTTTCAGGGTCATTGTCTTTAGAATCGTCTTTTCTGATTTCAACAGGATTTATGAAATATTGGGTAAAATCCTCATAACTTCCTTCCGGGGCATCTGCCCAGAATACAACCGTCGAGTCTCCTATCAACAGCCTGTGTTTCGATTCGGAAAGCAGATAATTAAGGGCGGTCGTGTATTTGAACATCGAACTCTCGCCGACCGGTGCATTATAACTCTGCGTTTTTCCGTAGGAGTTGAAAGATTTGTCATTTGAGCCTACAAGTGATGCCCCTGCTGACTGTGCATTTACAACACCCTTTATCAGCTGGTGAGTTCTTGCAATAGGTTCCTTTTTTCCTGAAATTAAACACTGGGATAGATAACAATTTTTTTCTTTCGTGGATTTGTTGTTATAACTTTCCCAAGCTCTTTTCACCAATTCGTTTGCATGAATGTACGATCCGTTGTGAGAAAAGACAAAATTGGCATTGTCAAGTATCTGATCTTTATACTGTACTATCTTTGGATCTTCAAGAAATTGTTCGGGGTCGTAATTTTCTATGAATTTCACAAAGGCTTTCGCACTTTCATCGTTCACATCTTTCAGTATTGATAGATGCCTTTTCATGAAATCAATAAACCTTGCTCTCGTAGAATCATCAATCAGAATTACATCTTTTTCAGATTCTTCCAGAACTGTAAACGGGCCTTTGTCTCCGGATTTATAATCCTTTTCAAACTCTGATTTCTTTATTTTTTCAACACCGAATACGTACTTTGCATTGTCACACAGGAAGTAAGACGGCGGATTTTTCCCCGATCGGGACCTTTGAAGAGGAACAATCATCTGGTCAGGTAGCAGTTTTTTATCACCGTACCTCTTATCGATGATGCCTTTTATTCTTCCTTCATTGTCTATTTCAATTGCAAAAGATACCTTTGCTGTTGAATATCCCTTTTCAGGAACTTTACTCTCTTCATTTAGAATGTCATAATAATTGCAAAGCGACTGGATTATCATGACAAGCCCCCGTAACAGAGACACTTTTCAACATCGATAATGCCGTCGTTCATACACGCCCTGTAAAAGACAGGCTGCGGTTCCTCCTTCGGGTTCTCGCTGTACTCAAGATCCCATAGCATGAAACCGAGATCCTTTTCGCCCGAATAGCATGAAACCGGAACCGAATTCTCTTCTTCAAGAATTTCGAAGTTTGCAGGAAACTCCCTGCACCCGAGATACGGATTGTGGTAACACTGCCCTTTTCTCATTCTTCTAAGGGCGATGTTGTAATGCTTCTCGGGTGTATCGTCCGGTCCCGCATTATTTGTCATCTCAAAATGGGCTTCGATACAGTAGCAGACATCTCTTAAAAGAAGCGAAGCCCGCTGGGCACGATCCTCGTTTGCGTCCTGAAAGAGTTCGACCGCTTCTCCTTTCATTGCCTTTTTAACATTCGGTAAAGAGATAGTGCTCTTTACCTCATTCCTTCTGATATTGTCGAACCTGATCGGGTTCAACACATGAATTCTGTCAATTTTCCATGATATTGCAGGTTTCCAGTAGATCGCTTCGAGTAATCCTCTTGCGGCAGATGGCGTAATTACGTCGTAGCTTACCCTTTCGACTTTCATTTCGGGCCGGGTAAAACATGCGTAGTCGCCCCAGACTTTTAGTCTGAATCCATAGCCTATTGCGATCACCCCCTCTATTTAATAAGCAATGATAGGTCTTCGCCATTAATGTTTCGATTTAATAATCCGACGTTGTCTGAATAGTTGTTATCAAAATCGGTTAAAATATGAAAACGCTCGCAAACAAGCTCAATTAGGCCAGATTTTTCATAATTTTCGAATTCATCGGGATATACATTGACTACATAACCCTGCAATTTCCTGAAGGCATTCCCAATAAATCCTGTCCGGCGAATATTTTCGATTACTGATTTCGATCTGCTATCATAGGGAATTATAATATCACTGCCGGAATCTTTAATGAACCTGAATTTTTGCCCGATATCTTCATAAGGATATTTTAAAGCTCTCCCGTTTTCCTCGATCATCTCAAGGATCTTTTCTGTATCAAGACCATTTTCCCCGGAATGGAAATACAACTGGCTGAAATATTCTTCAATTGAGTCGAGCGCCATCGGATCATCGAAGTCTTTGATTACTATCTCTCCGATCTCTGCCGTCCTGCTGAGCCAGCCGGCGGTTTTCGCGTGATCTTCAGAAGAGCGGAAGACGATTACATCGCCGGATTCTCGTTTCCCCTCCCTGTTACATCGTCCCGCTGCCTGACATACGGAATCCATTCCCGCCATCAGCCTGTAAACTGCGGGGAAATCGATATCGACCCCGGCTTCGATCAACTGGGTGGAGATCACCCTGCATTCTTCACCGTTCTTCAGCTTTTCCTTGATCTCCCCTATTACCTTCCTCCTGTGAACCGGGCACATCCTTGCGCTGAGATGGAAACGGTTTCCTTCCCCGGAGATTTTTTCAAAAAGAACAGCCGCATGTTTTCTTGTGTTGACGATACAGAGAACCTGTTTATGTGATAGAAGGCGATCTGCGAGTTCCGAATCACTGAGTTCACCGATATAAGACAAATCTACCCTTTTGAATTCTTTGTAGAGTTCATCTGGAGAATCCATTATTTCGCGGGATTTGATATACCCCGGTAAAATTTCGGCAAGTTTTGGCTGGGTTGCAGTACAGATCACAACCGATGCACCGTAATTTACAACGAGTTCGGATAGTGCCATAACGGACGGCTTTAAAAATTCCGTCGGGATCATCTGGGCTTCGTCAAGAATTATCACGCTGTTTGGAAGATTGTGGAGTTTGCGGCATCTGGAACTTTTATTCGAAAATAAGGATTCAAAAAACTGGACATTCGTTGTTACAGTTATAGGAATATCCCAGTTTTCAGATGAAAGCCTGAGTTTCTGTTCTATTAATGAAGTATATTCGGAATTTTTCTCCAGTTGTGCATCGGGATCAAAGTTACTGTGATGCTCAAGAACGTTCTTTGCCCCGAAAATTTCCCTGAAGATCGCAGCATTCTGTTCTATGATGCTCGTATACGGAATCACATAAAAGATTTTTTTTAGATTGTTTTTCTTCAGGTGCTTTAAAGCGAATGCCATCGATGAAAGTGTTTTCCCTCCGCCTGTCGGAACAGTTAAAGTAAACAGACCGGGATCGCTTTCGGCCATTCGACAGCACTGGTCATAGATCTCATTTCGCCGATCATTGATTGAATTCGATTCAGAACCTTTCCTGATTACATCCATACGCTTTTCAAATTTCAAGCATAGCTCATCAAATGAATCATAATCTCCCCGGAGTAAGGATTTATCAGGATTCATAAATGATTCAGTGTCGAGAAAGTCGGAATCTACAAGGCATGAGTAAAGCATCCGGATATAGAAAGAAAATGGGAATCCAGGATTTTTCATATCGTAGATTTTCAGAACAGGCATTTCGCCGGATATATTTTCAATTTTTAATTTATTTTTATAAGCTGAATAATCGAAGAGCTCTGAGGATATCAGTCGGTGTTCCAGTCCGGACTTTGGAGAACCGTAATTCAGCAGCCCGGTATGATGACCTGCGATTATATATCTGAGAATTTGAGCCTGAAATTGATTGCAATATTGCTCTGCCTCGCGTGCTCCGGCTGTTGAATGATCGACTCTGATATTTTTTCCTTTGAGTCTTTGTTGGAATTCCTGCGAATACTTCCCGAGGTCATGAAGAATTCCTGCGGAGTAGGCTATTTTTTGACCATTGAATTCAGCGGCAAAATCCGAGGCGAGATCTGCAACATTAGTTAAGTGAGTCTTCAGTGGCTGCCAGTCGTTTTTATCAGAATTTTCCGTTGAGTGAGCATAGTATTCTTCAGGCATAGATTATGCTTATGCCAGTGACTAAAAAAAGATTGCTCAGTTATTGATAGCTGTACTTTTTTATTGAAAATCCAAAATTTCTTCACTTCTATGTCTCAAAACGATCTCCATCTTCCTGCTTGTTTCCCTCGTCTCTTTTCATCCTTCATCATACTTCCACAAATCTAAAAGAATCCCCAAAAAATCTCCCATAAAAACCAAACGGTATCCGATACAGTCACGCCAATTTCTTTAAACAGCGATTAATTATTTGCCTGTTCCAGTACCCGGGGAAAGTCAGGCAGGAGAAAAAACAATGGCGGATTTCATAGAAACTTCCAACACAAAAACAGCGACACGCAAACTTGCATCGCCCATCGCAGACGCAGCAACGTTTCAGAGCATCATCCAGTCGGTGATCGACAACAACCCGTTCGGATGCACCGAATACATCCAGAACAATGCAACGCACAGCGGGGTCGAGATCAACCGCGAGAGCTACACCGCAAAGATCGTCTTCGAAGACAATGCGGCGGAAAAGGTAGGATCACTTTCGATCAAGTGCCCGACAGTCTCCTCGATGGACAGTGCGACCGGTGCAATCGTTGCAGACGCCGATCTTGCCGTCGCCGTCGGAGGAGACCCTGCCCGTGATGCCGAGAACGACACATATTCCTGCCAGCTCAAGTGTCATGATACGAACACTGAGATCTACTATGTCACGTTCAGCCGCGAAACCGTAAGGGTCAGTTCATACCAGGACGACGCAATTCTTGCAAAAGTGGAGACATGGGCGGACACTGTAACAGCACTTGCCTGAACAGCTATTAGAACACCTGACAAGGGATCTTTTCCCTTGTTTCGTATTTAAACCCCTTAATTCATACTCCGTTAATAATTCTTATAAGAAGCAAAGGGAAGGATCTATTATGATCAATCAGCAAAAGGTGAGGGATTTGCTATATCCGATGGAATGGATTGTCCGTTTTATAATTCTCGCATTTCTCTCTCTAATTCTTTTTTACGAGATCTTTCCTGAAAATTATTGGACGCTTATTTTCATATTCCGCGCCCTGATGATAGGAGCTTTGATCTTGTGTGGAGTTCAAATCTGGTATATTTGGAATTTTTGGAAGGAAAAAAGGGATATTACGTAAAAAAACTACCCTATAACCTTCCCGTGAGAATCGATCTCGCCCTTCCAGATCCTCGTACTCGAGATCCACCTCCCGTCTTCGGCGAGAACGCAGGTGATCTGGTGAATATCGACCTTCTTCATTCCCTTTTCGCGGCGGAGTTTGTTGATCTCGATGGCGGTCGGAAAAGTCTCCTCGGACACCACAATCGCATCGAAGTCAGAATCGAGCGAAGAGCCGAACCTGTCGGAGAGCATCTCGATGTTCCACTCCGGCCCGAATTTCGATTCCTCAAGAAAATCCACCAGCTCCTTCTTCCGGACCTCGTAAGGCCGGATCGGATGCAGCTTTCGGTTCGCAAACTCGTCTCCCGAAAGACCGATGATCACTTTTCCCCCCGGCCCTGCGATGAAGAAAGATCTCTCGATAAGCTTC
>NZ_KN360928.1:0-16537 GCF_000784355.1 Methanolacinia paynteri
GCAGTCGAGATCGACGGAGAGGCCTGCGGAGGGATCGGAGTCCACCCCTTTTCGGACGTCTACAGGAAGACAGCAGAGATTGGTTACTGGCTGGCGGAGCCTTTCTGGGGAAGAGGAATCATGACGGGGGCGGTGAAGGCCGTCGTTCCGGTTGCGTTCGAACGGTTCGATATTGTCAGGCTCCAGGCGGGAGTTTACGAGGGAAATTTCGGGTCGATGAGGGTTTTGGAGAAGGCCGGGTTCGAGAGGGAGGCTGTTCATCGGAAGGCTATCTTCAAGAATGGATTACTGATGGATGAGGTCGTTTTTGTTTTGTTTTCAGATGAATAACAGAGGAATCAATACATTTATAAATTATCTAATATTTTTTCAATTTCTTTAGGAATTGCAATATTATTTTCAATCATTTTTTGTGCAATATATTTTCCCATTCTCGGCTTGCTATTGCCACAATTCAATTTTGAATCCTCCTTCAATTCATCAGGTAAAAGTCCTTCAAAATCATCTTCTAAAACAATTGCTCTACTATCCGGGAATTCTTTTTTTATCTTGTCAATGACATGTTGAGCATCACTATCAGCTAGCATGATATAGGGTATACTAAATGCCTCACAAAGTTTTGAAAATATTGGAAAATTATTGCAACCGTCTACATTTATCAGACTAACTCCATTATCATCAAGATTAAAGTTTAAGTCATCAGTAAAAATCGGTATTGCCCCTATTTCTGTCGCTCCTTCAACTAAGATAACCTTGCGGGCAAAAAATAGTTCTTTCGTGGTTGAATCCAGAAATTGTTCAAGTTTAATAAATTCCTTTTCTGAAAAATAATTATCTTGAGAACAATATTTAACTGTCTGTTGATTTTCTTGTGAAAGACGAATGACCCTAGATTTCTTATTAAAGTTTGTAAAATATGGACTATGTGTAATAATTAAAATCTGATTATCTTCATTCCTTTCAATAATATTATTTAAACGACGCTGGGCGTGTGGATGTAGATGTGTTTCAGGATGGTCAATTAAAAATATATGATCTTTGTAAGCCTCTAAATGTGCAATTAATAGAAGAGATTCTAAAACTCCTGCTCCGACATATGAAGTTGTAGATTTAAGGTCATCTTTGGTAAAAAGGAGCTCAATTTCATTCTTTTCAATATTTCGGAACACATCAAGTTTTAAATTAGGAAAAAGTTTTTCAAAATTTTTTTGGATTCTCAAATATTTTTCTTGTGTATCTCTCCCATTTTTTAGATTAAATAACATACTAGACAGTTCTTTTCCTGTAGTAGTAACTAAGAAATTTGATAACTTCTTATCAGGTTTTTCCCTATATTCATTAATGAATACAAATCGGTTTTTTAAAATATCAATCAAAATATTAGAAAGATCTGATCGTATTATATGAACGTGTATAGACTTCGTAGGTTTACCCTGTGAATACAAATCAAGATATTCTTCAATATAATCCGAGGGAGAGTTTTCATTTTTAGATAATACCGAAACAATGAATTCTTGAAAATTTACAGAATGATATAAAGGTGCTTTTAATCTGAGTGTATTTTCATTTACAATTTTTCCTAACCAACACTGTCCTTTATCTATTTTAAACAATCCAATTTTCAAATAAGATTCAATAACTCCTGTTTTATTAAATGCGCAATAAGTAATTTCGTTTGAAAAAATTGATTTATATTGATTAACGGTAATAGGAAGACCCATTGCTTCAATGAAATCAGAAATTATATCATTATCTAAAATGCAATCAAGTTGAATTTCGATTATTCTTTTTTTATCTTCAAAAAACCACTCCTCTGGATTCCACACTAAATTACGCGATTCTAAAATTTGATATATTGCCTTAAAAATCGATGATTTTCCAACATTGTTCTCCCCTAATAATGTAGTTAAATTTGTTGTAAATGATAATTCTAATCCATCTTCGCCTACAGAACGAAAATTTTTGATCCTCACATTTTTTAGATACATCAAGAGACCTTCAAATAATTAATCTAGCATTTTATATTATAACAGATTTTTTATTCAAGCATGTAAGTTTTTCACATAAAAAAACATTTCAGCAGTACTTAGTTTTCTTCTTTTTTTAGGAATTTAGAAAGAATAAACTAGAATTTTGATAGATCAGATACCTAAATTTCATCTGCCCAATTCCCAAAAGATGATTTTATCTGTCTCGCATACGGAGAGATATATTTTTTATATTCTTCTTCATGATCTGTACGCCGTATTGCAACAATATTTTTACAATTACTATGCCCAGGCCCTGCCCTCTTTAAAACCAACCTTGTAAGTCTATCGGCATTTGCGAGAGAATAACCGATTATATATAGTGATTTTGCATTATGAACTGAAGAAGAAAAACCTGTCCAAATTTTTTTCATGTCATGTTCCTCAATCTTTTTACTGGGTGTTGGAGAAATAATAACTGGATCCATCCCTTTACACCTTTCAATATCAGTAAAATTCAAAGTATTCGCAATTATTAACCCATTACCATAATCTATTATCTCTGCAGGCTGATGCTTCTTAAAACGATTTTTATAGAACCAATTTATTGAACCATGAGGTTTTAATATTGAGAGTACTTCAGGATTATTTGAAATCCCATATGTATAATCATAATTAAACTTGCTTAAAGCAGTCTCAAGTAGCAAATCATAATTAAAAGTGATGTAAATTGTATTAGATTCAAAATAATCAATCATTTTAGAAATTTTTGAAAGATCACTTCCCTCAATTTTCTTTTGAAAAGACCATAAATACTCACTAATTAATTTTTTTATCCCAAATTTGATTTCTTCAATCTTTCCAGATCTCCAATAATAACCTCTATTTTTTGAGAATCTGATATCAGCATACTGTTCAGCTACATCAACCATTCCTAGAAAATCTTCAATATCTGGATAATTAAGTCTCTCAGGACTAAAATCATTATAAAATGATGAGCAAAACCGATTCAAATCAATAATTCTTTGGGAATCTTGGTCACCGTGAATACAAATATCATTTAACAATTCATTTGCTAAAGGATAACCAAATTCCTTTGAAATACCAGCTCCAAGGACTACAATATTTGGCTTTTTAGAGCTTTTAATCCTAGTCTCAAGATTTGGGGTTTGTAAAGTTGGTGTTAGCATAATTTAAGTTTTAATAATATAAGAGAAAATAAACTTTTTTCACAGAAATACTTTGATAATATTCCTCCCCTTTCGTCCACTCAATTTAAAGTCCAACCAAACTAACGCCGCTCAGTATCACACCCATCCTTCGCAGTAAAAAAACTCTTTCCAAATTTTATTACAACCCGCAATGCTAAAAAAGTTTCAGAGATCCCATTCACGATCAAAAAATTCCAAAAAAAGTTTGCACATTTGCACCCGTTTGCACCCACTTGCAACAGACGGTTGCAACCCAGACAAACGTGATTGTCACTGCATTTCAGTTTTCATCGGCTTACAGAAATTTTCAAAACAGGTTTGCACAATTTGCCTTAGGGCACACACACAAAGAGAAAGATGCAAAGAATTCTTACTGTGGCACTGAATATTGGTGCAAATTAGAATTATAATAATAAAATGCTTTAGGATATGTACAATAATTAGAGAAATATCGTCTAATCCTGGTTTTTTTAATTTGTATAATCATGTGCAAATACGATGCAAACATGGTGCAAAGACGCAAACAAAAAAAACAGATCCCGCTCCTCACCCCCTCCTCCAAAAAGAAAAGGCAAAAAGAGCAAAGACGATCAACACCGCAAGGCCGGGAACGACGAAAAGAACGGGAGTCTCCCTCGTCTCCGAAGCGGAAGCAGCCGGTAAGTTATCGCCGCTTTCGTTTCCCTCCGCCGGATTAATAAACGGATTCAAATCCACAAACCAGATCTCGTACTCGCTCGGATCATATCCAGGGTAATCCTTCGGGTATGCCCTCACAAGAAGCTGGCCTTCGTCGAACTCGACGATATCACCGACCTCGAACTCGTCGTTTCCGGTGATCCGGATCTCTTTCTTTTCACCGTCCGGGATGTGATACAGGAAGATCTTTCCCTCGTTTTTATAGACAAGATAATCCCCGTCGACCGCATAGGCGTAAAGCCCGAAATCCATGTTCCCGTTTGCATCTATTGCAGTATTTTCAAGCGTGGTCAGATCGGTTGCATAAAGAATGCTCCCGAAATGATCGATGCCCCCTTCGGTGGTTTTTTTACCCTTCGTCCAGACGAAAAACCTGTCTGAAAAACAGTCCTGGTCGAGATTCACTCTTTCATTTGAGGAAATATCCGTTGTGCCAGGAACCTCGATCCGCCCGGCCTCTCCGCCTGAAAGGACCGGTTCAAGATCGAAGACAGCGATACCCTCGCTCCTTACGCGATCACCCGGTACCGGGGTGGGGATACTGATACCTTCGGAAAGAGTCGCAACCTTATACTCCCCGAATCCCATCGGATCGTCCATCTCTGTCCGGTTGTCGATCAGTACCAATTCCCCTGTGTCATGCGAATACATGTGTATACTCATAACTTCGGTAAACGGCTCGTCGTCAAAATCCGAGTAGTCCTTTGCGGCAACAAGATCATTGTCGGCCAGCAGTGCACCTGTGTAAAGACGTTCGGACACCTGTTCGTTACTTATTCCGTCAAAAGAGAACAAACCCCGGCTGGATGCCGACGTCCCTGTAGGAGTCGTAGTGTGTATTGCAAGAGAATAATAGACGACGCCATTGGAGAGATCAAGAGACCTGATATCCATCCAGAACGATATCCAGTTGTCCTTTTTTTCGGCAAGTTCCGTGGTATCAAAGGTCTTCGTCTCGCCCGTCCCGCTGTCCCAGATGTACACGAGCGGGTCACCGTTTTTGCTGTACGCAATCTCTCCGTTGCTGAGTCCGGCATGTGATGTTTTGTCATCTGACGGGATATAAGGAAAATGTACATCATCGTCTCCGTCAACATACGTGTAACCGGTTTCGATTACCGGAAATTCCCCCGCACATACAGGAATTGCAAGAAGAAAAAAGATGACTGCTATTGAGAGCATTGAGATTCTGAAAGTGCGGTGCCTCATTCTATCTTTTTCCCCGCAAACCTGCGAAAACGACAGCCGCTGTAAGCAATGAAAATACTGAAACGACGGGAGAGAGCGGAGCCTCAGTCTTCCCCGGTTCAGTACTACCAGTCGTGGCAATCCCGGTCTCACCCGCTTCATCCGGGTTAATAACCGGGTTCAGGTCGATAAACCAGATCTCGTACTCGTTCGGATCGTATCCCGGATAATCCTTCGGGTACGCCCTCACAAGAAGCTGGCCCTCATCGAACTCTATGATATCGCCGACTTCGAATTCGTCGTTTCCTGTGATTCGGATCTCTTTCTTCTCCCCGTCCGGGATATGATAGAGGAAGATCCGGTCATCTTTCCTGTAAATGAGATCGTCACCGTCGACGGCATATGAATAAAAACCGAACAGGTCAAAGTTATCCATCGGCTCATTTATCTCCTCAATCGGCTCTTCTATTCTGTCAATAACAATGTCTTCCAGGGTGTTCAGGTCGGTTGCATAAAGTATATTCCAGCCATCTTCACCTGAACCATTGGCATTGGCAGATACCTCTTTCGACCAGATTAGTATGTCACCTGAAAAGCAGTCCCGGCTGACTATCATGCTCCCTTCCCTATACGAATAACCGGTCGACGACGGAATTGTAACCGTCTCCACAGATCCTTCACTAAAATCCGGGGGAAGCCTGAAGACCGTCACCCCGTCTTCCGGGATTCTTACACCGGATTCGCTGGAAAGTACAATTATTGCCACCGCAGCATTACCGTCCCCTAACCCGATATGATCATTGGTTTCCCCACAATCATCTATGGTGATCATCTCCCCGGTATCGTGGGAATATATCCGCAACCGGTTCAGGTTTGTAAATTCTTCCCAATCATACCAGGAGAAATCCTCTATCAGAACAAGATCATTATCTGCGCACAGGTTGACCACAAGATGATCGAATATCTTCTCGTTGTTCTCCCCGTCAAAACTGAACAATCCTTCCGTAGAAGCACTTGTACCTGTGGGAGTCGTCCTATGCGTCGAAAGAGAGTAATAGACGACACCGTCGGAGATATCGAGACACTTAATCTCCATCCAGAACGAAAACCAGTCATCCTTTTTTACAGCAACCTCAGTGGTGTCGAAAGTCTTTGTCTCGCCCGTCCCGCTGTCCCAGATGTAAATGAGAGGATCTTTGTCTTTACTGTAAGCAACCATTCCTCCGCTCAAACCCATATGAGAAAATTTGTCAGTCGCAGGATAGGAGAAAACATCACACGTATCTCCGTCGACATACGTGTATCCTGTTTCAATTACCGGAAATTCCTCCGCGCCGGCGGGAATCACAATGAAAAAAAAGATTACTACTATTAAAAAAATAAATGCTCTGAGAGTGCGGCAACACCTGCTTACCGCATCCACATCATCGGAAATCTCAGACCAAATCATCTACTGAATAGATAATTTTTCTCATTATATAGCGTTTATTCCGAAAGTACCTACAAATAAAATTTTTTGTTAAAACAATGTAGATACTTTCGGAATAATATTTATTTTAAATTATATCTTACCGCGATCTTGTGAACCACATGTCCAACACTGCATCTGAAATAAAAATTTCAACAAATTGATACTTCCCAAACCTGATTTTCAGGAAAATAAGAAGATATACCGATCGCAGGTGTGATTCACACCAGGGCCGAAGATATGAATCAGAAAACAGGACTGCTAAAAATTGTTGGGAATAATTGATCAATATTACGGAATTCAGATCTATTCGGCAAAATCTAAAACAGATGATAAAAATGAATTCAAAAGCAATAAAATTTTCAATAGCTGCCTGCCTCATTCTTTTGATGGTTGCCGTATCAGGAGTTGCAAGTGCATACTCCATATCGGCACAAGCAGACGAAAAACAGCTTGAGATCATAAATGAGATCTACGGGCAGGATATGACACAGGGAGAATTCTGGGAAATGGTATTTCCAGAAGAATATGCATTAATGAAAAAGAATCTCTCAGATGAAGAGTTCAAGGAATTCTGCAGCACAGAGAAATATTGGGGAGATGACTACCAGGAGTTACCCTACGGAGCTAACGTATGGGACAAGAACGGCCCGGTCTCCCTTGCATCCCTCACGGAAGAACAAAAAAGCAGTTATGGCCTTGAAAACCTGAAAACAGATAATAGTGGATATATCATACAGGGATCAAATTCTGAAGCAAGTTATCTTGTAGACAAATTATACACACTACTGGACAGTAAGAGTGCGCTTGTATTATATGCCAATGACCTTGGGAGAAGCGGTTCCTCAATTACCTATAGTGGCACAGGGAGAGTTTCAGGAGGAACAGCTTCCACATCACTAACTGTAACTATTGAATTGTATGGAGATGACTCAAGAGTTGCATATGTTGTAAATTATGGAACTGGAAGTAGTACTGTTACTGTAGGTTCCGCCCATGCAAGTCCAAGAACAGGTGTAGTGTACCAATCTAAAGTTATCGGAACATCGACCAATCCCAGTCTCTCTGGTTACACCTGGTCGCCGGCAAGACAGTGGCCGTTTAGTTAAAGTACATTGATGAGAACCTGGCATGGTAGTTAAACTTTGACTGTACAACGCCTCGTTCAAACCAAATCCAAAAAAAAGGGGGTCTGAAAGACTCCCCTATTCTTCTGCTCCTCAATAAATATTTGTATAATCAGGGCGAAAACACCGTTCTGTGTAGATACTTTCGGAATAATGCATATTTAAGCTTTAATCCAATCATTGGCTGTAGATTGCCAGCATAGTCCATGCAGGCAACTGACATCCAGATAAAAAAAAGGAGATGATAGCCATGAAAATAAACGGACGGAAAATAACAGCAGCAGTATCTCTTCTGCTGCTAATCTGGGCGGTGTCTGGAGTGGCAGGTGCATATTCCATATCCGCACACGCAAATGAAAGCCAGCTTGAGATCATTAAGCAGATCTACGGACAGGAAATGACCGAAGGAGAATTCTGGGCGCTCGTATACCCCGAAGAGTACGCGATGCTGAAACAAAACCTGACCCTTGGAGAATTCGAAAACTTTTCGAACATGGAAAAATACTGGGGAGACGACTACCCCGAACTTCCGTACGGTGCTAACGTATGGGATGAAAACGGACCGGTGAACCTCAACGAGATAAGTCCGGAGGAGAAAGAGGAATTGGGACTGGATGGGGTAATCGTCGACGACAGCGGGTACATCATTCTCGGTTATGACAACGACATCGAGGGAGCAAAAGCTAGGCTTGAAAGTTACGGGGACGTAAGCGGGGAAAATTTCCTCTCGGCCATTGCAGCAGCAGGTTTGTACGGGAACTCACCGCTTAGTATCCCGGCGGGAATGATCGAAGCCCTCACAGGATTCTTCAGGATCGCCTGAGAGACAAAAGCGTTTATGAAACAAAGGTTTCATGGACTGTTTCATGTAAATCACAGCGTGATTTTCATGTAAAAATTCGCCTCTTTTTTCAAGAACTGCGGGAACAAAACGACCGAAATCACCGTGTAGACGGTTTCGGAATAATACCTATATATTACCCGCATAATACAATTCTTTCATTATACAGGATACAAGGATTGCCGGTGATCTACCATATCACACCGTTTCACCGGAAAAAAAATACCACAGGATTTAAGCAAAAATAAACTTCAAAGGGCGGGCAAGAGATGTTTGAAAGAAGAAAAACTGCAATAAAATGCCTTTTCATTGTTCTTGTCTCAGCCCTGCTCATATCACATGCAACAGTCGCGGAAAACCTGACAGGAGAAGAGAACGACATAATCGATCCTATAAACGAACTCTACGGGAAAAATATCACGAACGGCGAATATCTCGAAGCCGTAGACCCCGGATACCTCGAAGCCCTGAGAGGGGAGATGGGCGAAGATAAGTTCGAAGAATACTACAACATGCAAAAGTACTGGGGAGATGAACACCCGGAACTTTCTTACGGCGCAAACCTGTGGGACGAAAACGGACCGGTGAATCTCGGAGCATTGAATGAAACGGAGAAAAAGAAGTACGGACTTGAATCGGCGTTGATAGGGGGCGAAGGATACGTCGTCCTCGGGTACATGAAAAGGGAGATCGAAGAAGGCGAATCGATCCCGTTCTATAAACAAATGCCCGGAGGAGTTGAAAACTTCACCTGCGATCTCAACTGGATCAATCCCGAAAGCGAACTGAAACTGACAATATTTGCACCCGACGGAATGATGGGACCGTATTACGACGATTCCGACGGGCTCGCCAACGGCAGGATCTTCTTCAGGATTTCAAGACCGCAGGGAATAGAAAGCGGGGAGTGGTATGCGGTTATCGAGGCAGAAAAAACAGAAGAAGAGCAGCCGTTCATCTTCCTGATGTATTGAGGTGTGAGATATGAAAAACAGCCGGAATGAAAAAGTCGCTTTGTGGTTTTTCACGGGGGTATTACTTATAATATTCTCCGGCTTTACGACCGGAGTATCCGCGATTGAAACCGGCGGGTATGTCGTCGAACCGGCATACGGCATTTCACCTGATTATACCTCGATTTATTTTGGAGAACTCTCGGGGGATTACGACTTCCTTGAAGGACCCGGACCTGAGCAGATAGGATTTTGGGATCTTCCCCTGATGATCATTCTCATCCTTCTCGGAATAGGAATTGCCGCATTCATGATCCAACCCCTGAAACTGTTTTTATCAGGGAAGATTGCACTTATTCCCGGGCTGTCCAGGTTAAAAAAGACGAATCTCCTGGACAACGAATCACGGAGAAAGGTATACGAGACAATTCTTCAGAATCCCGGCATACAGCTTTGTGAAATTGAGAAAAAGACAGATCTTACCAACAAGAATGCCGAATACCACGTGAAGAAACTCCTGGGCCACAATATGATCGTATTCAGGCGGACTTCGAGAGGGAAAGGATATTTCAAAAATTCCGACTCCTATTCATCCGAAGAAAAACTGCTTTACATCCATTCCAAAAATCCGACGGAGAAAAGAATAATAGAAATAATCCATGAAAATCCCGGAATTACACGAAAGGAGCTCAGCGAAAGGATACACATCTCCGCACCTTCGATAAGCTGGTACATCGCGGGGCTTATCGGGGACAATATCATCAGGAAAGAAAAAAAGGGAAACAGGGTTCACTATTATGTCAGCGAATACCTCAAAAACGACCTATTCAACATAATCGGAGCGGAGACCACCGTTGCCTGAAAACTTATTACAGACAATAAAACTATAAAAATCCAATCGCAGGAAAAAACACATACCCCCTAAAACGGACATCTCTATAAATAATCCCGGATCAAACCGCAATGAAACATCTTCCAGGAAATCCTTCGGGAAGAAAATGAGCGGGATAATCAGAAAATGAAAATAGCTAAGAAAATCCAAATCGAACCGGGTCTCTCTTTTGTCGTAACAACGCCGGAAAAAAACTCAAACGACCTCTTCGAAAAAGATCATCTTTGCGGAGTTTGCAGCAGTTTGCAGCAGTTTGCGGAATCATGCTGCAAACAAAACAATCACATTACAAAGCCCGTTCCATTTTTCCGCAACAAAAAACGATTTGAGAATTATGTTTGCAGCAAAACGAAAAAAGCACACAGCATGAAAAAGAGGGATTGGTAAAAGAAGTGCTTTGTGTGTGCCTGAAATCTTCCGCAAACTACAATGATAATAATAAAATATTTAATTATATGTACAATAAATAAGAAATAAGCTCAATTTAATCTTTTTAACTTTGCAGCAACTTGCTGCAAATATGCTGCAAACTGCTGCAAAGTTGCAAACAAAATCAGTCAAAAGATCCGAATCGTTCAGGATCACCGCAATTTTTTATCACATCAGCCGGTGAAAGATCACTATGGATATCCTGACACATGCCCTCTCCGTGATCTTTCTCGGCGGAAACCTGGATATTTTCCTCGTCTGCTTCGGCGTTGTCGGGACGATCCTCCCCGACATGGATATCCTCATGCACCGCTTCTCCGGCAGAGATCCCCGCCTGTATATCTTTTCCCACGGCGGGATCACTCACAGCATTGCAGGATCGATCCTTATAGCCATCGTCGCTTTTTCGACAATATGCCTCATGCAACTCTCCGGAATATTGTCACTCCCCGCCGAACCAACATTCCGGATCCTCGGAGCCGGGATGATCGTCGGCGGAGCACTCCTGCACATAACTCTCGACTACCTTGCCTGTCCCGGCATACCTCTCTTCTTCCCGCTCTCGGACAAGAAATATACGCTCGGGATCTTTCCCGGCCCGAGCCTCTTCCTTACGGTTGTAAGCGTCGTATTTCTCGTCCTGCTCATTTTGGGATTTGCAGGAGCGGCGGATATATACATCTGGGGGATCGTCTTCTTAGGAATCATCGCCTTTTCGTTTATAAAAAAAGGTCTCATAGCCTGCAGGTTCAGGGGAAAAGAGAAGATTCCGACTTTTCACCCCCTGCACTGGATAATCGTATCGGAGAACGATCTCGAATACACAATCAGCCGCTATTCGGTCACCGGGGGAGTGTACTGGGAATCGACATACAAAAAACGGGACGGTGTCGGAGAAAAGGAGATCGAAGCCCTTGCAGGCGACCCGGAGATGAAGAGACTCCGTTATTCTTCGTACCTCGTCGTATTCGAACGCAAAGAGGGAAAGATCCGGGCATACGATCCCCTGAGAGTTTCGGGACTGATATTCTACCCGGCGGATTACCGCGAATATGTAACCGAACTGCCTGTACCATGAAACTTCCGTAATTTCGGATCAAAACAGGAGACACTATCCAAAATACTATAATGCATACCTGAGCATACATATGTATGCAGTCCACTTCAATCAGGATTCGATCCGACACCAGGGACAGTCTTTCACGGCTCAAAAAACACCCGAGGGAATCCTTCGATGATGTTATCAACCGGCTCATCGAATCGACGGTCGATGACGAACCCCTGAGCGAAGAGAGCCTTCAGGCGATCGAGAAATCGCTCAAAGAATATCGCGAGGGGATCTACTATACGCACGAAGAGATCCTCGCCGACCTTGGCGTTGCTGAAGAGAACGATAAAGAATATGCTCACAAAAAGAAAGAGAAGGATGCCTGATGGCATTCAGGCTGATATATTCCTCTTCCGCCCGGCATGCACTGAATAAGATTCCACGTGAGATCTCCCTGAAATTCATCTCCGAACTGGAAGATCTTGCTGGAGAAAAAGATCCCGCATCCTTCCTGAAAACTCTTCAAGGATTCGACAACCCTCCGCTCTACTCCCTTCGTATCGGGCGTTACAGGGCTGTTATGTCCGTTCTCGACGATGTGATGATCATACATGTAATCGAGATCGGGCACCGGAGCAGTGTATACAGGAAATTTTAGAGCACTCCTAACCGGTTATCCAAAAAAAGATCAGACGCGGGAAAAGATCCCGTCCGTCCAGCCATAATCAAAAATCGTGAAGTTCACGCAATCAATCGTTCCGCCGGACCCGGCAGTGAAATAAACGCCTGTTCCGCTTTCACTATCGACGAATATGTCACCGTCATAGTGGGAAAGAACGAGAGGCGTTGCCAGGTGCCCTACATATGCCAAAAGAGCTGTTTCATCTTCATCATCTTCCGTTATGGTGACTGTGCCCAGGTAGTCCTGGTAATATGAACCCGTGTAATCCGAAAGCGACCGGGAAGGCCCTGCATCCTCCGGTGCGGAAGGGAGTGCTTCCGATGAGCTGCCTGCCAGGATTCCTGCCTGCAAAAACGCCTTTAGTTCCGCATCCGTCTCGGAATACCAGTCTTTCTGGATATCTCCCTTGAAATACAGGTCGCTCCATCCGCTGCTTACCGCTTTTTTGAGGGAATAGCCGTCGGGGAACCCGTTCGTAAGGACTACAAGCCCCATATTTTCATCAGGCCAGAGTGTGACAATCGTCGAAACCCCGGTATCCAGGTCGCCTCCGTGTTCAACACGGATTCTGCCGTCTTCTGCATAAATCTCCCATCCGAGACCATATGCCGTGATGCCTGTGTTATCAGACTTCAATATATTCTGCGGCTTGTGCGTCTCGCGAAGGGCTTCGGCGTCGATCACCTGTTTCCCGTCGATACTTCCCTCGTTCAGCTGGAGCATTGCATACCTGATCATATCGTTGACGGTCGAACTCACCCCTCCTGCCGGGCTGTTTACATCATCGTTTAAAAGCGGACCGGGTGTTGCCGTTCCGTTTACCATAGGATAGGTGTCGACACGATCGGACGCATTCTCAAAATCGGAAAACCTTGCACTTGTATTTGCCATTCCTGCGGGAATGAATATCCGCTCTTTGATAAGCTCCTCCCATTCGGTGCCTGTCTTCTTTGCGGCCGTATCAGCCGCCGTCGTGATTCCGATGTTCGAATAGGCATAGGACGAGCGGAAATCTCCCGTAAGTCTGATGTACTGGAGTTTTTCTATTATCTCCGAGCGGTTGTAACCCAATGAAAACAGTTCATCGGCACCGTATTCCGGAAGTCCTGTCCTGTGCGAGAGAAGATCGCGTAAGGTCACGTGCCCGGAGATCCACTGATCGCCGCCGAGCTGAAAGTCCGGGTTTATATCCGAAACCCGGTCGTCCCACGAAAGTATACCGTCTCCGACCAGTGACGCTATCGTTGCGGATGTAAAACTCTTCGAGATCGATGCAAGCTGAAATACCGTATCGGGCGCAACAGGTTCGCCTGTTGTTATGTTTTTAACTCCGAAACAGCGGAGATAGATTACCTCGTCATCCCTGACAACCGCAACCGCCATCCCCGGAACTCCGCTTTTTTCAAAGACCTCATCGTTATAGGCATCGAACTGTGCGAGAACTGCCCCAAGATCATTCTCACCCGCACCGGCAGGACCCGGGATGAACACTACGAATAATAAAAATGCAGCAACCAGCATTACCAGACATTTAAAGCGAATAATACCAACTCCTAATTAAACAGGATGATCTTTCAACAAATCAATATTGTCATTTAAATTTCGCTTAGATCTCATATCCAAAGCTGATGAAGGATTTAATATCAAATAACCGGAAAAAAACAGTCATTTTTCTTGGAAGCCGACCGGCTGCCTGCCCCTGCTCCTCCAGCCACTCCAATGCATTACTCAGCTGGACGACTTCACACGCAACCGCACGGGCGAAGGTTTCCTCGTTTTGCTTAGGGAGAAATATATACGGAAATTCGGGATTCATCCAGGATTATGAAATCTTTTCAGGCCGGGGCGTTCTCCGGTAGACCATCCCCTGGAAGATCGCGATCTTCCTCTCTTCGTCGTCCGTAATCGTGACCGTATACGAGGCAAGCTTATGGTTGAGTGCGAACTCCTCCGCCTCCGCAATAAGAACGCCATCTCTTGCGGCTGTCATGTATGTAATATTGGCGTTGATCGCCGACGCATCGATCCCGTGTGAGTTCGATGCAAGGGCGAATGCCACATCCGCGAGAGTAAACAGCGCCCCGCCATGAACCGTCCCGTGGCTGTTCCTGTGTGAATCGCGGATCTTCATGGATACGGTCGCCTTTCCGGGCGAGACGGAAACGAGCTCCATTCCCATATCCCTCGCGAATAAATCGGCGGCGAAGAACTCCCTCGCTTTTCCCTCTACACTCTCTCCGGTACCCGGTGCTGACATATGAAAAGATTTCAGGCGGAGCATGAAAAAGGTATCCGGGCATATACGATTACAATACACAATTACAATAAAGAACAGCCGGGCTAAATACAATTTAGAGACAGGCTGAAAGAAAAATGAATACAGATATAATCAGGGAAAAGATCATGGATGCAGACGCAAATCTCGGAGCCGACCTCTGCGGGATAGCCCCGGTCGAAAGGTTCCGCGACGCACCGAAAGGCTTCCATCCCCGCGATATTTTCAGCAGGACAAAATCGGTCCTCGTCTATGCAAAGAGAATCCCGAAGACCATTCTCGAAGCGGAGAGCTGCATACCTTATACTACCGTAAACAACACCCTGACGCAGGAGACCGACAGGCTCGGGCTGAACCTCTCGCTCGCACTGGAGGATATGGGCATCGACAACGTCATGATCCCTTCCGACGACCCGTTCGACTCATGGGACGAGGGAAGATGCCACGGGATGGGTGTTCTTTCGCTCCGCCATGCCGGATATCTCGCAGGACTCGGGCGGATCGGGAAGAACAACCTGCTCATAAACGACAGATTCGGGAACATGATATACACCGGGGCCCTCCTGCTCGCAGAGGAGGTGACTCCCGATCCCGTCGCAACATACGATGCCTGCCCGGAAAAATGCAACCTCTGCCTGAGAAGCTGCCCGCTCTCGGCACTCGACGGAAAGACGGTGGATCAAAAGACATGCAGGCCGTTTTCGAACTCCAAAACCGAAAAGGGTTTTGTCCTCCAGAAGTGCTGGACCTGCAGGAAGGTCTGCCCGAATGCAACAGGGATCAGGAGAAAGAGCGGGAGGGACGAAAGGAATGCCTGTGACTAAAAAATCCCCTGCAGGAAAGACGGGAAGGCCGCCCAAAGTGCCGGGGGAAAAACCCACCCGCGATAAGATATTCGATGCCGCAGTCGATCTTTTTTCTGAAAAGGGTTACGACAGGACCACTGTAAGGGATATCGCAAGGGCGGCAGGAATTACCGAGAGTGCGGTCTACCGGCACTATACCGGCAAGGAATCCATCCTCGATGCAATCTTCGAGTACATGGAAGCCAGGGTCTACTCCCCCCTGCCGCCTCTCCCGGATTCAGGAAATGCAGAAAGCTCGATATTCCGCGATCTGCTCGAAGGCCTGCCCCGGTATATTATATCCGAACCCGTTCTTGTTAAGATCATACGAATCCTGTTCATGGAGATGCCCCACAACGGGAATATTCGCGATTATATGAAGAGAGAATATGTAGAAAGAGCCGACGACTACACGGAGGCACTTTTCCAAAAACAGATCGACGACAACAAAATCCGGTCCTGCGACCCGCGTGTGCTGGCAGAGGTATTCAACTCGTTCCGGTTCACATGGCTCTTCCGGAATTTTATTATCGATTACGGGAAGACCCCGGATGTCCGGGCGATGGAAGAGGAGCTCTGGCCGCATATCGAATTCTTCGAGAAACTTTTTGTTCCGTGATTATAGAGAAGCATCCCGGATTCGGCAGTGATTACCCGCACCCCTTAAAAGTAAACAAACGTTAACTTTTTGAGATCATGTGTGAGATAAGTAAATAATTGTTTACTTGTCCGGCATTTATGCCCGGAGGAAAAAATCATGAAGATCGTTGTAATCATGGGAAGCCCGCGGAAAGGAAACACGTATCGTGCGTGCGAAGAGTTCCGTGAACACCTGGAGAAGACCTGTCCCACGGAATTCGAATACACCTGGCTTAAGGACTCCCACATTGAGCCGTGTCGGGGATGTTTCGC
>NZ_KN360928.1:16641-67691 GCF_000784355.1 Methanolacinia paynteri
GGAGTTATCTTCGCCACGCCGGTCTACAGCGTGAACGTGACCGGCCGGATGAAGACCTTCATCGACAGGATAAGCTACAACGGCCACAGGCCACAGTTCTCCGGGAAGAAGGCTTTCTTCCTTGTGACGACCGGCATACTGGGCGCCGGCGAAGTCCTCGGTTACCTGGAAAAACTGGCGCATGCATGGGGGTTCGAACCGGCGGGAAAGGCCGGGCTCATCACCCCGAACGGTCCCGTGCCGCGTGATCGGGCAGAGAAGAATACCCGGCTGCTCGAAAAAGCCGCCGCCAAATACTCCGCCTCCCTGCTCGGGAAAAAACAAAAACGTCCCGGCCTTAGGGATGTGATCTATTTCTACTGCCTGAAGGGGACTTTTTCGGGACTGGAAAAGATATCGCCCGCCGACTACCGGTTCTGGAAGAACAGGGGCTGGCTCTCGCCCGGCACTCACTACTTCACGGATGTCCCGGTCAATCCGTTATACAGGGCCGCAGGGAAGTTCTTTGAGATATACAGCAAACGATCCAGTGATAAATACAATAACCGGTGACCCGTGGTGACTGATGAATACAATTGAAAATAATCCCCCGGCAGAACACGAGTACAGGGAATTCTTCGACGGCGTAATAGAGACTACACTGAAGAGTGCGCTGAAGATCGCCGCGTCAGACCCGAAGCTCGCAGTCGCCGGGGCGAAGATCCTCTACCACCAGAAGAAGGCCGCAAAGACCAGGCGGGGATACGAAAAAGAAGGAATAACGGTCCCCGCCGTCATGATGACCGCCCTTACATCGGGATGCAATCTCTCGTGCAGGGGGTGCTATATGCGTACACTCAGACGTGAGCCTGCGCCCGACATGACGAAAGAGCAGCTCTCGGGCCTTATCGCACAGGCGAAAGACCTGGGGGTCTCGGTCGTCGTTTTCGCAGGTGGAGAGCCCCTGATGAGACTTCCGGAGATCTCCGGTTATGCAAGAAAGTATCCTGAAATTCTCTTTCCCGTTTTCACGAACGGACTTCTGATCGATGAAAATATCGCAGACGAGATCGCAGCATGCAAAAACATCGTCCCGATGATGAGCTTTGAAGGCCCGGAGGAAGATACAGATCGCAGGCGGGGGCCGGGCACTTACGAAAAACTTGAGGCTGCATGCACAAGGCTCTCGGAAAGAAAGGTATTCTTCGGGTGCTCGGTCATGGTTACGAGCGGAAACATCGGGACGGTCACCGGCGATTCCTTCATCACCGGTATGATCGAAAAAGACATCCGGACCTTCGTGTTCGTCGAGTATGTCCCAATCGAAGAGGGGACTGAGGATCTCGTGCTGACCGAAGACCAAAGGTCGGAACTCCGGGAAAAGATCAGGGTCTTCTGCGACAGATACCCGGCACTCTTCATCGGGTTCCCCGGCGAGGAGGACGCATATGGTGGATGCCTTGCGGCAGGAAGAGGATTCGTCCACGTGAGCCCATCCGGAAAACTCGAACCCTGCCCCGCCGCCCCTTTCTCGGACGCGGACCTGACGAAGATTCCGTTAAAGGAGGCCCTCGGATCGGAGCTGCTCGAAAAGATCAGGCGGGAGCACAACCTGCTTGTCGAGACGAACGGGGGATGTGCACTCTGGGCGAACCGCGAATGGGTCGAGGGCCTGACGGAAAAAGGGGGACCTGACTAAAGGTAGGACCATGATAACGGATGAAGATGAGATAAAAAGACTCGGGAGGCTCTACCCGGTAATACTCTCGGAATACGACCCAGGATGGCCGGAGATCTACGCCGCGGAAAAAAAGCACATCGAAGATGCCCTCGGTGCCGAAAATATCGCGAGGATGTCGCACATAGGCAGCACTTCTATTACGGGCATGACAGCAAAGCCGACGATCGACATCCTGCTCGAAGTCCGGGACGAACTTGAAGACGACCGTATAATCGCCGCCCTGACAGGTCTCGGATACGGCTACGACCCGCAGCCGCAGAATCCCCCGCCCCATATGATGTTCATGAAGGGCTACGGGAGGGAAGGCTTCGAAGGGCAGGCATACCATGTCCACGTCAGGTACGAAGGCGACTGGGACGAACTGTATTTCAGGGAATACCTCTCCATGCACCCCGGAGCGGCGGAAGAGTACGCGGATTTGAAGTGCCGGCTCAAAGAGAGCTATGAATTCAACAGAGAGGCCTATACAAAAGGCAAGACCGAATTTATCAGGATTACAATGAAAAAGGCACGGGAAGAGATAAAAGAAATTCCGTGATAATTTCAGCCCCAACTTTTTTTATATATCGTGCATATGTTACACCTGTGAGAGATCATGGATATCGATACGTGCATTAAATTCGCAACCGAAAACCCGATCGCCTGGGTCGCGACCGACGACGAAGGCCAGCCCCGTGTAAGGCCGCTTGGGATGTGGTTCGCGGACAAGACCGGGTTCTACTTCCAGACGTGGACGATTAAGGACATCTACAAACAGATTGTAAAGAACCCGAAGATCGAGCTAGGGTTCATAGGCGAAGAGAACGGGAGAGTTCTCCGCGTTGCAGGCCGGGCCGAATGGATCGAGGATATCGAGCTCAAGAAGAAGTCGCTCGAAGACCGCCCGTTCCTCGCCGACATGGGCCTCACACCCGAGAGCCCCGAACTCGTCCTTTTCAGGATCGCAAAAGGTGAGGCGTACTTCTGGACGATGGAGACGAATCTCGACCCGAAGAAGAAGATATTCTTCTGAAACAGGAAACCTTCAAAATTAATTTTCATTTTTTTCCGTTCTGTACATCACCCGTGGCTCCTCCTCCCGGTCCTCGATACGGATCTCCCTGCCCCTGATGCGGCAGTACAACAGCTCGATACCAAGAGCGATGCCGAGCATGGCTGCCAGAACCAGAAGGTTCAGCGGTGCGGTAAGGATCGTATCATAGACCAGGAACCCGACCGCCGCAAGGCACAAAACCGTTCCGACAGCCGGGATTAAACGGTTAGATTTCGTCTCCTTCCACAACTTCACGTTCGCGTAATTCACGGCCGCAAAGATTAGCAGAAATCCGGCCGAGCCCATCGTCGAGATGTCCCGGAGGTCGAGGGTGTTCGCGATTACGAGCGTTATTCCGGCAGTCAGGAAAAGCCCTTCGAGATGGCGGTTCCAGATCTCCTTTTCAAGAAACCGGGGAAGCTCGCCCTGCTTCGCGATGATATAGCTCAGCCGGGCGGTCCCGTAGAATGTCGCGTTTATGGCCGATGCAGTGGAGAGAAGAGCCGCTATAGCGATCAGGACGAAGCCAAACTGCCCGAGGAAAGGAGTGGCCGCCTCCGCAAGGGCATAATCGCTCGCGGAAACTATCTGGTCGACGGGGAGATTTCCTATTGCCACTATCGCAATCAGGGTATAGAGGACTGCAACGAACCCGACCGAGATGTAAAATGCCTTCGGGAGCGTTCGTTCGGGCTCGCGGACATCCTGGGCGGTGTTCGCGATCAGCTCGAATCCCTCGTAGGCGACGAAGATGATGAACCCGCCGGATACGAGGGCGAGTGCCGGGGACCATGTCGAAGGAGAGAGCGACGCCGCATCGACCGAAAGGAGGCCGACTGCGATGAAGAGAACGAGGATCGCGAGTTTAATCGCCACGATCAGGTCCTCGGCCTTCCCGACTACATTCGCCTTCATTATGTTAAGCAGCATCAGGACCAGTACCACCACGGTGATCAGGACATGCTTCATCAGCGGCTGGAGATCGGCGGAAAAAAAAGTCGACCCGTAACTCCCGAACGCATACGCGTAGAGCGAGAGCATTATGATATAGCTGATCCAGATAAGAAGATTCATCGTGCCCGAGAAGAGGCCGTTGCCGTATCCACGGAGGATGAACTTTACCGTCCCCCCCGCACTCGGATAGGTGACCGAAAGCCGGGCATAGGAGTACGAGGTAACGATTGCAACCAGTCCCGCGATCAGGAATGCGACCGGTGTCCCGCCGCCTGCAAGCTGGACGGCGAGCCCCAGGACGGCGAAGATTCCACCGCCGACCATCCCTCCGATACCGATAGATACCGCCTCGGGGAGACCGATATCCTTTCTCTCGCCGGACATTATGCTCATAACCCGAAGTTCTCCTTCAATGCGAGGATCATACAGCCCCCTCCGGGAAGGGGCACTACTTTTTCCACCGAGCTTGCACTCACATCCGGAACCTTCGTCTCCCTGAGCAGGTTTCCGCCTGAATCATACAAAGACAGATCGATTATTCTGTCCCGATACCCGCCGGCCGATCCGCCGCTGCTTCCGGGAGATGTGCCGGCGATTAAATACTCGCCACCTGCTGTCCGGGCGAAGACGGTGCCGGTGCCGATTATACGGAGAGATGTCACCTCTCCTTTCCCGGCATCGAAATGCGCCTCAGCGAGCCTGTTGAGATAATGTCCGTCGTGGAGGGTCGTATTTATGTACATGATGTCGTATCCTCCGGGAGCATTGCAGATGACCGGTATTGTATAATACCCAATCCGGTCGAGGCGGTCCGAGCTTAGAGCCGTCCCGTTCCCGTCGAGAAGCAGTACCGCAGCATAACTTGTGGTGTTCACATTATGATCGCCGGTAGTCTCGTATCCTGCAACGAAGAAATTCCCTCCGTCTGGAGATTCGGCCACGGTCCATGCACTGGTCAGGTTTTCCGCACCGTAAGCCTTCTTCCAGGAGACACTCCCGTTTTCGCCCACCTTCACCACGGCTGCCTGCTTTATCGTATCTACCGGGACCGTGCACTCGGTCACCGTCATCGCATTGTCCCCGGACCCGATGACAGTCTCGTGACAGCCTGGGGTTGCGACAACTTCCCCGGGAAGGGGATCACGATACGTGACGTTGCCGTTCTCCCCGTATACAGGGACCGAACCGAACGGGATCCTGTCCTGCTGCAGCCCTGCCGCCGCAAATCCGCCGTCGGAGGTCGCGACGAGGGATCTTGCATCTTCGATTCCGGTAGCGGTCCTCCATAACAGCTCGCCGTCAGGCCCTGTCCGGAAGATGGCACCGTCACTGGTCAGTACGGCAAAACCGCCGTCATGGGTCTGAACAACGGAGTACCGGCTGTAGTACTGGCTTCCGTCTGAGCCGGGGAGTGTTTTGTCCCACAGGATCTCTCCCCCGGGAGAAAAACGAATCAGCCTTGAGATGTAGTCGCCGTAACGGCCGCTGGCGTTCTTTCCGGCAACGATACAGCCGCCGTCATATGTAATTGCAATATCGCCCGTATAATCGTCGAAACCGTAGTCGAGAGTCTCCGCCCAGTCCGTTTCGCCGTCCGGAGAGATCCTTACGACCACGATGTCGCGGTTGGCTACATAATTCCCGATGCATCCAGAAGAGAGGAGAAGAAGAATGATGAATGCGGCGGCAGGAAAAGGCAGAGAAAACCGTTGGGATTTCATATAACCCCCCGGGCCCACGAAGACATTCCGGAAACGGTCTTCGTTTTTTCCTGCATCATTAAGTAAAAGACGGCAGGATCATACTTATTGATTTGTTCCGCCTTCGGTGTCATCACAGCCGTTCCCGTTGCCCAGGTATATCGTGCCCCATTTGCATAAGGCCTGGAGGACAGGAATCAGGGTCATCCCGAATTCGGTGATCGAGTACTCGACCCGTGGCGGAACCTCAGGGTATACTGTCCGGAGAACTATCCCGTCTTCCTCCAGCTCTCGGAGCTGCTTCGTGAGCATCTTGGCGTTCACACCGGGAAGAGTCCTCTGGAGTTCGGAAAAACGCATAACGCCGTCGCCGAGTTTCCATAGTATAAGTGGTTTCCATTTGCCGCCGATTACGTCCAGTGACGCCTCCACCGAACAGTGGTATGTCTTTCCGTTCTTCCTGTACATGATTGTCCCTGTATTTCGGTTAGGTTTCAATATTGAAAGCTGCTTTCACAAAACGCTGTATGCAGTATTTATTCGACTGAGGCGTATTTTACCCTAATGGCTGTTGCAGCCGCTGCTTAAAAAATGCCTTCATACCTCGTGCGAACGGCATTTTAAGGATAATGCACACTATGGAAAAGAGAGGGATCCAGATGGAAAAAGAAATGAAAAAGGAAAAGATCAACAGCAATTTCTTCATCCCTATGCCTGTCGTACTCGTCGGGACACAGGTGAACGGGAAAGCGAACTTCATGACAGTCGGGTGGTGCACCCGTGTCAATGCCGCCCCGCCGATGATCGCCTGCGCAATCGGAAACAATCATTATACTCCCAAAGGGATCGCGGAGACGAAGACTTTCTCGGTCAACATCCCGTCGACGTCCATGATCGAAAAGACCGACTACTGCGGAATTGTGTCGGGTGCGAAGACGGACAAGTCGGGCGTCTTCGAAATATTCTACGGTGAACTTGAGACGGCTCCGATGATCTCCGAATGCCCGGTTTCGCTCGAATGCCGGCTGGTGCAGACAGTGCCGCTCGCAACAAACAGCATTTACATCGGCGAGATCGCCGGGGTATATGCAGACGGCCGTGTGATCAGAGATGGGAAAGCTGATTTCACCGAGATAGACCCGGTAATCCTGACCATGACGGACAACAGTTACTGGTCACTCGGGGATCACGTGGGCGATGCCTGGAGTGCGGGAAAAAAGTTAAAGAAGACGGACTAAACCGAATGTAAATACGAAAACAGGAGAATGAAAGATATGAGTACGATAATAGTCGATGAAGATCTCTGCACCAAATGCGGGATCTGTTCTGAAGCCTGCCCGATGAGCATTGTCAGTCCTGCGGGAGAGGAGACGCTCCCGGATGTCCCCGGTGAAATGGCGGACAGGTGCATTCAGTGCGGCCACTGCGAGGCGTTCTGCCCGACCGGAGCACTTGTACTGAACCTCCGCCCGGAGGAGAAGGAAGTCCTGCCGAAAGGAGCAGGCAATATTTCGGCGGACGAGATCGGGTTCTACCTTAAAAAACGGCGTTCGGCAAGGATGTATAAGGCCGATCCCGTACCCCGCGAAAAGATCGAAGAACTCCTGGACGTGGCAAGGTACGCACCGTCCGGCGGGAACGGCCAGCCTGTCGAATGGATTGTCGTCCATGACCCGGCGAGAGTGAAGAGAGTTGCGGACCTTGTCGTCGAATGGATGAAGAGCCTTGTCGCAGCCGGCCACCCGATGGGCGGATTCTTCTCGGGGCTTATAGGTGCATACGAAGGAGGCTTCGACGGCATCTGCCGCAACGCCCCGCACATGCTCTTCGCCCACGTCCCGGAGGACAACCCGATCGCACCGGTCGACGGGATAATCGCCCTGACTTACTTCGATGTCGCGGCACCGGCGGCAGGGGTGGGTACCTGCTGGGCCGGATTCGTCGCGATGGCCGCCGCCGAATACGAGCCGCTTCAAAAGGAGATCGGAATCCCGGCCGGAAGGAAATGCGCCTACGCGATGCTGTTCGGCTACCCGAAGTATAAGCCGCAGAACATCCCCCGCAGAAAACCTGCGAACGTCACTTGGATCTGAGGTCAGTCCGATGAAAGTCATTGCAGTCAACGGGAGCCCGAGGAAGAACTGGAACACGGCGACCCTTCTTAAAAACGCCCTCGAAGGCGCCGCTTCAACTGGTGCAAAGACCGAACTGGTTCACCTCTACGACCTCGATTACAAGGGTTGCACCAGTTGTTTCGCCTGCAAACTCATAGAAGGGCCGAGCTACGGGAAATGTTCCATAAAGGACGGACTCACGCCTCTGCTCGAAAAGATCGAACGGGCCGATGTATTAATCACCGGGTCGCCTATATATTTCGGCTTCGTCACCGGAGAGACGCGGTCTTTTCTCGAAAGGCTCTTTTTCCAGTATCTTGCATATATGAACCCAACGTCATCGCTCTTCGGCAGGGAGATGAAGACGGCGGCGATCTACACGATGAATGTTTCAGAACAGCAGGCTGAAAAAATGGGCTATAACTCCATCTTCTCGTATACAGAAGGCAACATGAAGATGCTGTTCGGGCATTCGGAGAGTCTGTGCTCGTACGAGACGTTGCAGTTCGAGGACTACGGCCGGGTGGTCTCGGGCCTCTTCGACCCGGAGGCCCGGAAGGAGAGGCACAGGACGGTCTTTCCCGAAGACTGCAAAAAGGCATACGAACTCGGGCGAAGGCTTGCAGAACCGGCCGGTACCGGCAACCGAATCTGAATCTCTCTTTTTTCCCCTGCCGATGCGATTTCAACCCGCGGTCAGGGCAGGAAAATATTTATATCAAAGAAACAGTCTGGAACTGTAAAGGCTGTAAAATTAATGGGGTGGCTTGAATATGGCAGAAACTGGTGTTGATAACAAATACTTTGTACCGGCAGGAGTAGCATTTCTGGTTCTTACCGTGATCCTCGTCACGATGAAGACCGTCACCGGCTTAACGATCTTCGGGCTTTCGAGCACGATCGTAATCGCGATCTTCGCATTCTGGCACGGTACCATCAGGTACGACTGGAAGAAGATGCTCTTCTTCTTCGTCGTGATATTCATCGTGAGCTGGATGTATGAGACGGTGAGCATCCTGACCGGGTTCCCGTTCGGGCATTACAACTATTCCACCGACTGGAGTCCCATGCTGGGACTCGTCCCGGTCATGATCATGCCCGCATATTTCGCAATGGGATATCTTTCCTGGACGATCGGATCGATACTGCTCGATAAGAGAGATTCGTCCGTTGCCGGCTGCGAGATTATACTTCTGCCCGTGATATCTTCATTCGTGATGGTTATGTGGGATATCTGCATGGACCCGATCAACTCCACGATCGACAGGTTATGGATATGGCACAACGGCGGCGTCTATCTCGGGGTTCCGTTCGTAAACTTCCTAGGATGGTTCCTGTGCGTGTTCACTTTTTACATGATATTCGTCTTCTTCCTGAGATATACGGACAAAGGAAAGAATCCGGGCGCTCCAATTTCACTGAAGGCGTTCTGGATTCTGCCGGTGCTCCTCTATGCTTCAAGGACGATCGAGTTCTTCGGGGACTTTGCACTCGGGTCCAATTACGAAGTCACTGCCGGAAACGGGCATGTATACTGGACGGGGGATATCTACGGAACTCTCGCACTAATGGCGATTTTCACGATGATCTTCGTAGCATTCTACGCGATTGCGAGAGTTTACCTGAATAAAAAGGAATACTCCACTCCCTGATTTTTAAACCTTTAACTGTACATAATTTACCTGACAGATATGAAAAAAGAGAGTGAAGAGAGTAAAACGAATGGCAATAATAAGGCCCTGGAGCTGAGAAAAAAAGTCCTCGATCTTGCCGGGCCGAATGGCAAAAGCATACTGGATATCGGGGCGGGGCCTCTTGCGATATTCGCCGTAAAGAAGTACGACTGCACGGTCACGTCCGTCGATATCGACAGGGAGAAGATCGAGACATGGAGAGAAAAGGCGGAGGTGGAGGGTGTATCCGACAGGATCACATTTAAAGAGGAGGATGTCACGGCTCTTTCTTTTTCCGATGACGAGTTTGACATGTCACTCTGCTTCGGCTCCCTCCATCACATTGCCCCGGGCGACAGAAGGAAGGCGGTCCTGGAGATCTCGCGTGTAGCCAGCAGGCGGATCGTGATCTCCGATTTCACCACCGAAGGGCTGCCGGAGATTCACCCGGGGGGAGAGTTCGAACCCGTGAACTTCGACCACCTGAAGGAGATCCTTGAAAGCAAAGGGTCCCTTGAAATAATCCCGCTGGAAAAGATGATGGTTTATATCGTTGAAAAAAGGAAAGGGCCGGAAGGGAAATAGACCGGGGCCAGGCTCCGGCTTATCACGATTTTTATTTTTTTAATTCCTGAAGCTGTGGATGGGTGCGGGGATGCGTCCGCCGCGGTTGATGAAATCTTCGCAGCCGAACTTGTTCACTTTCTGGACCGGGGCATGGCCGAGGAGCCCACCGAACTCCACGGTGTCTCCGACGTCCTTTCCGATAACAGGAACGAGGCGGACGGCGGTCGTCTTCTGGTTGATCATTCCTATCGCTGCCTCGTCTGCGATTATCCCGGATATAGTCGTGGCGGGTGTGTCCCCCGGTATTGCGATCATGTCGAGACCTACGGAGCATACGCAGGTCATGGCTTCGAGTTTTTCGATGGTGAGTGCACCGCGGTTTACGGCATCGATCATCCCCTGATCCTCGCTTATGGGGATGAATGCACCGGAAAGACCTCCGACGAACGAACTTGCCATAACCCCGCCCTTCTTCACCTGGTCGTTTAGGAGAGCAAGGGCGGCGGTGGTTCCCGGTGCACCGACAGACTCAAGGCCCATCTCTTCGAGAATCTCGGCGACGCTGTCTCCTACCGCAGGGGTGGGTGCAAGGGAGAGGTCGACGATCCCGAACGGAACGCCGAGCCTGGCGGACGCCTCCTGTGCGACGAGCTGGCCGACGCGGGTGACCTTGAATGCGGTCTTCTTGACGGTCTCGCAGAGGACCTCGAAGTTTTCTCCCCGGATTCCTTCGAGTGCATGCTTGACGACGCCCGGACCGCTTACGCCGACGTTGATTACCGCGTCGGCCTCCGATACCCCGTGGAAGGCCCCGGCCATGAACGGGTTGTCGTCGGGTGCGTTGCAGAAGACGACGAGTTTCGCACACCCGAGGGAGTTGTCGCCCTTCGTCGCTTCGGCCGTCTCCCTGACGATCTCTCCCATGAGTTTTACGGCGTCCATGTTGATCCCGGTCTTCGTGGAACCGATGTTTACCGAACTGCATACCCTTTCGGTGGAGGAGAGTGCGGCGGGAATGGAGCGGATGAGTTTTTCGTCGGTGGGGGTCATTCCCTTCGAGACGATGGCGGAGTATCCGCCGAGGAAGTTGACGCCGGTATCCGCCGCTGCCTTGTCGAGCGTCTTTGCAACAGATACGAAATCCTCCGTGGATTTGCATGCCTGCCCTGCGACGAGTGCGATGGGGGTTACGGAGATCCTCTTGTTTACGATCGGAATCCCGTATTCGAGCTCGATCTCCCTTCCGACGGGGACGAGGTTCTTTGCGATCCGGGTGATCTTGTCGTATATCTTCCGGTTCAGGGCATCAAGATCCGAATCGACACAGTCGAGAAGGCTGATGCCGAGGGTGATCGTCCTGACGTCAAGCTTCTCCTGCTCGATCATCTTGTTCGTCTCGTTTACCTCGAAGATGTTTATCATGGAAAACCTCAGATGCGGTGCATCTTCGTAAAGATATCCTCGTGCTGGCAGCGGATTTTGACGCCGATCTCGTCGCCGAGATTTTCGAGTTCGGCGACCATCTCCTGGTACGGTTTCGACGACCCGCCGGTGTCGACGATCATCATCATATTGAAGTAGCCCTGCACTATAGTCTGGGATATGTCCTCGACATTTACGTTGTTTTCGGCGAGGTAGGTGCAGACTTTCGCGATTATTCCGACCGTGTCCTTCCCGACGACGGTTATGATTGTCTTCTTCATGCTCTCCCTTCTCCTGTATTATTGGCCCTCTTCAGGCATTAATCCGATGAAGAGGGAAACAATATTTATGTATCGTAATATCACTTCTCAGTCAGGAGGATATTACTGGCATGGCTGACTTCGTTTTTGTGCACGGCGGGAACATGGATACGGCGACGTGGAACGGGTTGACAGTAGGAGAAGAGGTCTTCACGGAGGACGGGAAGATGGGCGGACAGATCTGGGACGGGACTGTTTCATTTCTCCGGGACCTGGGCCACCGGGCCTTTGCCCCTACTCTCGCCGGGGAATATTCCTGTAATCTTTCGGGTCATATCCAGGAGATCTGTGTGTTGATCGCAGAAAACAACCTTCATGATGTTATTCTCGTCGGCCACTCCTACGGCGGGATGGTAATTACGGGAGTGGCGGCACGGATACCGGAGAAGATCGGGCGGCTGGTATATGTCGATGCGGCTCTTCCCGGTCCGGGCCAGTCGTTATATGATCTGATCGAATCGGCGGGGATCGATACGGGGTCGTTCACGGGTCTCGAACCCGCTCCTCCTTACGTTGAAAAATTGTTCTTCGATCCGTCTAAGATCCGGGCGATCCCGAAGACGTACATCCTCTGCACGAAGAGCGATTTTGTCTCGGTTACAGGTGTCGCCCGGAAAAAGATCGAGGCGGACCCGGAGGGGTGGGAATATTATGAGCTCCCTGCTTCCCACGTTCCTATGGCAGATTTGCCGGGGAAGTTTTACGGGCTGATCGCGGATCTTATTTAGTCACCCGGAGAGTGAACGGGGCAAAATCGAATCCACCCATCGGCGTTCTCAGTTGTGCACTGAAACAGTAATCACCGGGTTCGACCGAAGGGTCGACCGAAAACGACATGTCGACATAATAATTCGCAAAACCTCTCGCGAGGAACCGGTTGGGATTCACGGATGCCCGGATTCCTTCCGGCCACGGCGGCCATTCGTCGTCCCCGCGTGGCATGTGATCCATTTCACATGACATTGTCGTCAGGTTCACGGTGACAATTCCGGTGTCGAGTTCCCTTGTGCCTATATAGAATTGTGCATGCCCCGATCCGCCCCGCGGGACTACAAGCAGTCTCTCGCAGTAACCGCCGGTGCTCTGGTAGAAATGATACAGTCCCGCTCCACTCATGGGCGTTCCGTCGTTAACCGCGACTCTCACCCAGTCGTCCGTGATCGCACTCGGGGCCCCTTCGACATCGGCATGAATGTACAGCCACAGGTTGTCAGGGATCTCCGATTCAGGGAGGAGGCGGGCGGTTACCACGGACGTATATTCCTCCCCGGGTTCGGCCGTGAATTCACGGGGCTCTATTGTTACGGATAAGTTCTCCGGCATGGGAAGGGGTTTTGTATCGTAGAGGAAGGCTACGCGGTATATATTGTAACTGACGTTTCCGTGGCTCATATTCCGGGAGTAGAAGGTGTAGTTGACCGAGGCAGACGGGGCTGGATCGGGGACGAATTTGTAGTCTGCACCTTCATAACTGTAAGTTGATACCAGGAATCTCCTGCCGTTGAACCCGCCGACCGGGGAGTTCATCAGGGCCTCCGTGCAGTTCCTGCATCCGGGCATGAGGGCGGGGTCGACCGTCTCAAGGTCTATTCCCTCAGGCAGGGTATTCCAGCCCGTACTGTCGCACTGCGGATTCGATCCGGGCGGGGGATCGAATGAGAACCAGCTCTCCGGGATGCCGGTGTTTGTTTCGATGTGTTCGTAACGTATGGTGTGGATCACGGTATCCGACGGGTAGAAGGTGGTGATATTCCATGCAAGGCCGGATTTTGGATCGATCCAGGCCTGTATCTTCGAACTTGCGTATGTGGTGTACTTTTTCGACCACGGTTCGGTTATTACTTCGATCCCGTAGAGCGTCCGGCCGTCTTCCTTCATTGTTCCGGTGACGGAAAAATCGCCGTCCCTGACGATCTCCCGGACCATCGCCTGATAATCGTTTTGCGGGAGATCCCTGATCTCCGGCTGGACTATGTATACATTTTCCCCTGCATCGTAGCTTACAGCGGTTGTCAGGTTCATGCAGAGGAAGGAGCCGGGAGCGACATAGGTTTTGTTTAGATATTCAAGGCGGTATTCGGCGGGAGATTTCCAGTCGAAGATGACCTGCCCGTCGGAGTCCGAAGAATATTTTGAGGTGTAGTCGCGGATGTTGTCCGCTTTTTCCAGGAACCTTGATCCGAGTTCCGAGGCTGTAAGGTTCTCCGCGGGAGTGTCGGTGCAGCCTGAAGCGGAAGAAAAGGAAATAAAAAGAACGGCAATGGTCAGGATAAACAGGATGTTTTTCATTTCATCATCTTATCCATGATATTTTCAAACCGGCCATTGCTGATCGGGTGATGGCTGATTACCTCCCCGTTGTACATAATGCAGAATGTCCCGAAGGGACACGGTGAGTTCTGAACTGATTCCGCACTCTCCATCTCGATCAGGCGGGGAGTCAGGCCGTACTTTTTTTCGGCGGACTCCATGATGGCTGCGACGTTCTTCTCTGAATACGGGCATTGTGCCGAGCGGAATATCACTAGACCTTCGGGATACTTCTCACGGTTCTTCTCCATTTCCGGCCTGAACCTAGGGTCGGCAGCGTCCGGGTCGAATTTGAGTGCGAGCAGTTCGAAATCAGGTTCGGCTGAATCCACCGGGACAAAACCCTTTTTGACGAAGATATCCTTTTTGGCCATGAACGAACCTTTCCTCGTGACGACGGCAACACCTTTCATCCCGGCCGCTTTCGCCTCCTCGATACAGGCGTCGATGAGTAGGGAGGCATATCCCTTTCCCTTGAACTCCTTTTTGAACCCGACGAAGATGCAATGGATGAACATGTATCCGTCCGCATCGACGGGGCGGTGGGCATACCGGCCGGGGATGTATTCGAGCATCCCCTGATATCCTCCTTCTTCCGAAACGAGCGCCTTTATCCTCAGGCCGAGCGGGTAATACCTAGTGAACCAGTCGATCTTTCTCCTCAGTTCGACGTGTTTTTTTATGTCCTTGTAACCGCACACCCCGTATTCTGCGATATTTTCGGGAGTGAGATCGATGACTGAGATGTCTTGCATACGGATCACCACCTTGAAATTTTTAATGCTGCTGTTAGTCCGATCATTTTATCCTCCGGCTTTCTCCGTTTTATTCATCAAACAGCTCGATCCGAAAAACGACGGGCCTGATACCGTCCGAGCAGCAGGCGATTATAGTGCGGTCGTCTTTCATCCAGCCTTCGAATAATCCATGCGAAAAGTTACCTCCTGCAAAAAGGACTGCGACAAACGGATGAATGTCCCGCCACGCCCAGTCGCAGAATCCGGGAGGTTTTTCAAGACCGCAAACGAACTCATCCCCCTCCTGAAAACATGGGCAGGGACCGACCTCGTCCTGACAATATTCGGCGGCCAGATCGGGGTTGAACATTTTTTTGACTACGGTGATCCTGCACTGCTGCATCGGTCTTCCTCTTCGAAATTTTCGAATCTGCTCATACAATTACGGTATAATCAAAGCAAATTTATAATATTATCTGGGTCAGTAAGTCTCGATTTTACTTTAAGCTGAAGTAGAACAGAACCTGAATTGGAAACTGATCCATCTGATAAAACTAAAATTAGTGATAGACATCTAAAAATCATAGAAAGGAACAGATCACTGGTTCATATAGAACAAAAAAGATTGAACTAGATATTAGAAGAAGGGTTTGATTTTAAATTTTATGTATTCCTCCTTCATTTACATAAAAATGAATGCTTCTCATACACGTAATCATTAACAATATAATTTCGGCAGCGGAATCCTTTTCAATAATCCAATGATCTAATGACAATTTATGAACCTTATGAATAGCTGGGTTTCTGAAAGTTCCTATAAAACTGCACATTTTTTGATGTTCGGTGAGAATTACTTTAATCTTCTTTGATCCAAGTCTCTGTCCAATTTCATCTATACCATTAGCATCTGTTAAATCAATCCCTTTTTGATTACCGACTCTTCTAAGATATGATTCAAAGGCACCAGCGGCATCATCAATCGCATTTGAGGGATTATTAGATATTTTTATTAAAGAATCACAAAGTAATTTTCTTTCAGGATCAATGATGTTAGCATAACAATTTTGTCCTAATTTATCGGAAAGGAAAATTTCAGCTGATATTTGATCATTGATAGTGTTGATTACTTTATTTATATTAGAATATTGGGTTTTTGAGGACGGAACTATTTTTAAAATCTCTTCTTTATTTAGACCACTAATACCAATATATTTACAAAAATTATTCATTGTTTTTATAATTATTCGAGGATTTGCATCTATATCAAAGACTACTTTTGTTTTTCTTACAGCTTCTTCAGGATTTTCATCATTTAGAATATAATCACAAATTAGGATAAACGGTTTATAATGGAAAAGAGCCTCTTTAAAAATTACAGTATAATCTCCATTTAGATGTTTTATCAATGAAGAACAATTAGGGGATAATTTAATTAATCCATTTTCAGTTAAAAAAAAATTTAGTTGGTTACCCATGACAATTACTCTTCTTATAGATTCTTTACCAACTTTAAGATAGTTACAAAGATATCCTATATCACCCTCTTTTTTTGAGAGGGCTTCGATACATTGAACAATTGCCTTTGCAGATATTTCCGGAATTGCGTACTTCATTTGATTAGGGATTATTTATTTTCTCTTTTAACTTTAAAATATTCTCAGAGATCTTATCTATATCGCTATTTTCATCGATTGTGACATTTAGATTTATATTAATTTCACCTGAAATAAAAGATTGACCTTTATTAATTGTAGAAGGTAAAAAATCATTTTTATGAATTGGGTTACTACTCTCATTTCTAGGAGAATCTATTTTTTTTTCTAAACTTTCCTTTTGGGCATTCTCTTCTAATGATCTTTTCTCTTTTTCAGGACTCTTTACATCAAGAGAAGGATTTTCTGAGTTTATAGATTCTTTAGGATTGATTAAAAGATGATAATTATTTGTATTCTCATTTACTCCAATTATTTTACCATATTCTAAAAATTTTATAAGATTATTTATTTGAGATTGATTGGATTGATCAGCTTGAGCACATTTTCCAATACTTCGAACTAAGTCATCTTTACTAATTTCTGGGGTCATTTGAAAAATTTGAATTGCATGTTTTCCAAACCAAGTATTGAGCAATATTTTACCAAATGCAATTTCCGCTTCCGGTTGATCCCACTCTAATATATTAAAATAATCCACAACCTCAGATATTGGTTTATATTTACCTCTTTCACTTTCTTCAGTGAGACCAATTTGGTTAAAAAAGCTCAAAACACCACTAACACTGACTTCATGTAATTGAGCAAAGGGAGCAATGTCCGCATATGATACAAAATTATTCCCTTTATTACTACCAATATTTAATGCTTTTAAAACAACTAAATGATTTTCAAACGAGGACTTCCGAAATGGAATTGGATACTTCAATATTTGTTTAGGACTTCTTTTTCGACCTTTCTTTTCTTCTTTAGGAGATTCAGTTAGGGAAGTATCTTCATCCATCATGATCACTATGATATTAAAATAATTCTCAAGAGATAATAAAAATACCGGGGTACAATTTTTCATTGATCCCAACCGAAAAATCTAATAATAGTGATTTTTATCCCGTTTAATCTCTAAGATCCATTTGTACTCAAAAATACCGAACTAAGAACTGTTTTGTGATAGTCGCCGCTCGTCCCTCTATTCGACCTGAAGGAAAAAAAATCAGATTTCACATTCCCTATGATAGTTGGATAACGGTAGCCGCCCTTCCACAATAACAGTCCACCCGTCCTCGACACACAAGAAAAACGCATTTCCTCCCGTCCTGTCCTTTTCGATAAAGTGCATGGAATGAAGATCGATCCTCGTGCACCCTGCATCTTTGAGCGTCTCCTCGATCTCTTCGGGGGTGTAAGTGACCGTCCCGTCCGGGTTGCAGTCGTGGTTGATGACACGCCAGATCCCTTTCGGGAACTTCCGGCGATCTTCGTTCACCAGACGGCAGGGAAGCATGAAATCGAAGATCACGGTGTTCCTGTGATCAGGGGAGGAAAAGAGGCCGATGACACCCGAAAGGAGCGACGGGGGAATATAATACGAGATCCCTTCCGGGATTATCACCGTAGGGAGAGCAGGATCGTACATTCCCGTTTCCCTTACCGCTTCGATTACTCCGGGAAGATCGAACAGATCGGCGGTGACGCAGCTAATTTTTCCGGCGAACTCCGGTGAGGCTTTTTCATACAGCCGCTTCTTCTCTTCCATCCCGGAAATATCGATCTCGATGACCGACCTGATCCTGTCGTTATGATCGTCGAGGAGTTCGAGGGCGAGCGGGGACTTTCCTGCCGCAGGAAGGATCACCTGGCAGGGACCGTCCGCACCCCTGATAAACTCCCCGGCGAGGCGGTGGATCATCCATTTCCTGTTCAGGGTCACCTGGTTGTACCACGGGCATGCCACATCGCATTCCGCCTTCATCTTTTCCCCGGCAGAAAGATCGAGGATGGAGTAGAAACGGCCCGGACTACCCGTGCCGTACATCTCGCGGGCCCAGATCATCACGAGAGCCGCTGTCGGTTCGATCTTCGTATGGTCTTCCATTATAAGCTGATAAAGGTAGAATTACGAATTCATTTAATCTTTTCATCCGGAACACGGAAATTCAGGCCGTCAAACTCCAAAAAGAGTTAAGCACTGCTGAAAACAGTACTTCAACGCCTGAAGATTATTCGCCTGTGCCGGGAAAGAATCAGTCTACCGGCACCAGGATCTCGGTAATGATATCTTCAGGTTCGACAACACGCGGGTCGTTCGGGTAAATTTCACGGATCGGCCCTGTTATCCGGAGATTTCTCTCTGCAATCCAGGCAAAGATTTTCAGGTAGGTTGATTCGCACAACTCATACGGCCCGCGGTGGACACCCTTTACCATCTTTCCGCCAGGAAGCTCATATACCTCGATCTCTCCGTTTCCCTTCACTTCGCCTGATACAGGCCATACAACCTCAACAAACGCCGTCCCTTTCTCGTTTGCCTCCATAACAGCCTCGGGAGAAGTCTCGTGACAGATGAAGGCCGGCATTCCGACAGGTACAATCCCGTTTTCGTCCAGGTAGCTGTATACTTTCATCAGGAGTTCGGGAATCAGGGTATATGAACCGGTCTTCTTTATTCCTGCAACAAGCTGCGGCCCAACTTCAACAATGCCGATCTCTTCCATATTTTTTAAGAGTTCGGGCCCGCCAATATAATTTTGCATATGCGACGGAATGAATAGCCCTTCCGGAAATTTTCATTTGTAAAATAAAATGTTTGAAAGACATTAAGAAAATTATGAACTAATTCGTCCTACCTTCCGGCTACAACCAGCAGCTCGGGAACGACCTCCTCTTTTTCCGCAGCGGATGAGGATTTTTGTGCCACAATCTCATCCCACAATGCGGCATTCCGTATGCAGCCGGGGTCCGGTTTAGTTACGTCGTGGAAGTACGCCCATGCCCGTGCCCTGCACCCGCCGCAGATATATTTGCTTGAGCATGTGCCGCAGTTTCCGGTCAGGAGATCGCGATCTCTCAAAGTCTTAAGAAATTCCGCATTCTGCCAGATCGTCAGGAAATCCTGCTCCCTGATGTTCCCGACAGTGACAGGCATGAATACGCAGGGCTGGATATCACCCTGCGGCTCGACACTGCAATACAGCCGGCCGGCCCCGCAGCCGCCTATGAAATCGGCGAGCATCCGGGTCTTTCCTTTCATCCCGGCGCCAAGATGGAAGTGTCCTACGGGAATACCCGAATCTTCATTCTCCTCGACAGCGACACGGGCGAACTGCGGGGCGGTCGAGAGCACCTCGGGCATCACTCCCGGCATATTCATCGCAAGAATCCGTTTGAGAAAATCCTCTCTCACGCAGGGGTGGATGTCCTTCTCGGCCATTTCGATTCCCCGGCCGGTCGGAATGAAATTGAAGCAGATCATCCGCATCGCACCGATATCCTGTGCAAACCGGTAGATCTCCGGAACCTGTTCGTAGTTGTCCTGCGTTACGGTAGTCGCAATGCATGTATAGATCCCTTCCGCGACGCAGCTCCGGATGCCCGCAACACTTCGATCGAAGGCACCATCGATTCCCCGCACCGCATCATGATGCCTGGCATCCTTCCCGTCTATCGAAATTTCGACATATTCCACCCCGGACTCCCTGAGCCGGGCAGCAATTTCAGGCGTGATCATCGTCCCGTTGCTGGCAAGTGCGACATACATCCCTTCCTCGTGGGCGTAGGAGGCGATATCGAAGAAGTCCTTCCTCATCAGCGGTTCACCGCCGGAGAACGCGATAACGACGACACCGGCGGCGGCAAGATCGCGGATCAGCTTCTTTGCCTCATCCGTATCCAGTTCATCGGGCAGGGCCTTCTGTGCATCCTGGTAGCAGTGTTTGCACTTCAGGTTGCACATGTGAGTGAAATCCCAGACCACGAGAAAAGGGGCGTTGGTTATCTGCGGCCTGGAAATCCCGTAACGTGCAATACCATTCAGGACGTTCATTAGTCCGCGTTTGAATATCGGCTCCTCCAGCCCCTTCCGGATATAATCTTCATTTACATCGAACAGGCCGCTGCTTTTTTTCAGCGTATAGCCTACTATACTGCCGGCGAACCTGCATTTCCAGCAGAGTTTCTGCTCTTTTCCGAGATACTGGTCGATTGCATTCGACAATCTGTTTCCGCATTTGTCGTCGGTTACAACAAACCTGAGAAAGGCACGCGAGACCGGATTTCCAATCCATCGCTCGACTGCCGTTATGGCCAGAGTAATGTCATCAGGCATCGGTAAACCCCTTTGAATTCCTCGGGCGTGTAATTTTGGATATTTACGGTTTTACTCCGCCAATGATTTGCCTGTTACAGGATGTCCGGAGATCGTGCATGATATTATTTGAAAGATTACGCCAATTGTTTGGATGCTCAATCATCCTAGATTAATATTTCGCTGGTCAGGATACATACTGCCTGAGGTATCGATACAACAACAAAAAAAAAAAGTGATTATTTCAGGTGCTCAAAGGCGATTCATCGGTATCAAGGAAATACAACGCATTCTCCCCGTACTGAACGGGGGCGTAACCTGAACCGGCGTGCGGGAGATCTTTGAAACGCACGAGCCATGAGCCGTTGATCTGTCCTGCCATCTGCACCGAGATCGAATCGGGCGTAAGATCGTCTGCCGTTCCGACTACGAGCATGACATCCTTATCTATACCGGAAAGGCCGTCCCATGATCCGTTCCAGATAAGATTTGCCTCAGCCTCTTTTCGCATTCCTTCAGGCATTGTAGGATCGTCTGCAGCCGCTTCGAGTTCGCCGAGCAGTTTTTGGGTCCCGGGAATTCTGAGACTGTAGCTGTTGGAGTCCAGGATCACTTTTCTCACCGAGTCCGGGTGATCGATTGTCAGCTGCTGCGATATGGAAGATCCCATCGAGAGTCCGTATACATTCATGCTGTCATAGCCTACCGCCTGCATAAAGAGTGCGGCATCATCCGCGTACATCGGAATTGAAGTCGTAGTATTAGCTTCACTGCTGTATCCCATTCCACGGTGGTCGTAGGTGTAGACGTGATATTCGGTCGCAAGAATTCCGATGAAGGTCTCGTTCCAGTCGTTGATAGTTCTCGAGAATCCCTGCACCATAAGCAGCGGATCGCCGGACCCGAATTCACGGTATCCAAGCGTTACATCGTCGACCTGCACATACTCGACCGGTGTGTCGTTAAACGAGACTGCGGGATATTCCTGTTGTGACGAATTCAGGTCCTCAGTAACAGGTATACCCGTATCAGCCGTGCATCCCGCAGTGGCGAAAATACAGAGAATCAGGGCAGTTAAAATGATATATGCTTTCAGATTGTTCATAACAAATCATCCTTTCGGGTTTACAAATTCCAAACCGAATATTAAACGTTTAGATAAATCCGTGCTTATAATTTTTGAAATGCGGCCGCCATTTAATAACAGATCAGAACACAGCCAGTAAGACATTCTATCTTGTTTGAATAATATTCACATTACATCCGGTATTTAGTACATTTTGAACCGGCTACACTGTTCTCCGTAACGTCAGAACTTGTCTTTTTTCTGCTAAGAATTCGTCACCGGACAGCAGGAGGAAGCAACAAAAACGGGTGATTTCTCTATAAAACCATTTAAAAAGAAGAGATTTTTAAGCCCGCCAAATCATTCAGCCGTTCAGCGGGGACTCGTCGGTGTCGAGGAAATACAACGCATTCTCCCCGTACTGAACGGGGGCGTAACCTGAACCGGCGTGCGGGAGATCTTTGAAACGCACGAGCCACGAGCCGTTGATCTGTCCTGCCATATGCACCGAGATCGAATCGGGCGTAAGATCGTCTGCCGTTCCGACTACGAGCATGACATCCTTATCTATACCGGAAAGGCCGTCCCATGATCCGTTCCAGATAAGATTTGCCTCAGCTTCCTTACGGATTCCATCGGACATGGAAGGATCGTCTGCCGCCGCTTCGAGTTCCCCGAGCAGTTTCTGGGTTTCCGGGATTTTAGCGCTGTAAGTATTTGAGTCGAGAATCAGCTTTTCCACCGAATCCGGGTGATCAATTGTGAGTTGCTGGGAGATCACCGATCCCATCGAGACCCCGTATACGTTCATGCTGTCGTAGCCCACCGCCTGCATAAATTGTGCGGCATCGTCCGCGTACATCGGAATGGAAGTAGTGGTATTGGCTTCACTGCTGTATCCCATGCCACGGTGGTCGTAGGCGTAAACATGATATTCGGTCGCAAGAATTCCGATGAAAGTCTCGTTCCAGTCGTTGATAGTCCCGGTGAATCCCTGAACCAAGAGCAACGGTTCGCCGGACCCGAATTCACGGTATCCAAGCGTTACATCGTCGACCTGCACATATTCGACAGGTGTGTCGTTAAACGAAACCGCAGGATACTCCTGTTGCGACGAATTTAAGTCGTCGGTAATAGGTATGCCAGTATCGGCCGTACACCCAGCCGTTATAAAAACGGAGATAATCAAAGCTGTTAGAATAATGAATGTTTTCAGATTGTTCATAAGAATCACTCTCCCGGGTATTTAGATCCAAACCGGATTCTCACCGTTGGCTAAATCCGGATATAAAATTTTTGAAAAGTATATGAATTTCCTGTGTGAGGTCCGCAGGGACTCTTGAAATTCCCTTGTCTGCAAATGTTACAATCTTCACTCCGGAATCGTACCCGGGACGGCATCCCGAAATTCAATATCAAAATGACTCCATAGGATCAGGTATGGATGTAAATTTCTGTGTACACTATAAGGGAGACGGGTTCCCGCCGGCTAACAGGTACTGCCGTGAATGCCCTGAGGCGGAGAAGGCATGCGACAAGCTGTGGATGCTTGTAGTAGAGCTTTCCAAATCCAATAAAGGCGGCGCGGTAAAACTTCCGGGAACACGGGCTGAAATGTATCCCAACCCTAAAAACCGGGAGATTATCCACCTTAAGATCAACTGCCGGTGGAATCTTGGAAAGGAGGATTTTCTTTATTTCATCTCCACAGGTTATGCTAATATGGGACGGAAAGACGAACGGCACAAAAGAGAGGTTTCACCAAGTATGACGAGGCAGGTGCCGTATGTACGATCCATAGTTGAGGCAATCGGCGGATATAACATTCCGGAGATCAAAGCCGTAAGAGATATTCAGCAAAAACGTTTATGAAACAAAGGCTTCAGGGACTGTTTCATGTAAATATTGACGGGTGATAATTTCCCGTCAAAAACAGATGAAAATAATGAACGGACAGAAAATAATTGACCAGTATCTCAGGCTTGAGTCGCAGAATACCCGTGGAGATCTCGGAAAAGCGATAGCCGAAGCAGTATCCAACTACTCTCCCGCTGATCTAAAAAAGATGCAATGGAATTTTTCAGGTAAAGTCCGGAATATAAATCCCATCTATCGCAGAATGCTTGAAAAATCTGTCAACAGTCATCTCAGCGAAACCCGGGAAAAGATCAGGCTCATGAAACAGCAGGGATCTTTTTCTTTTATGAAAGAGCCGCTGCCGGAAGATGCGAAACAGTTCTGGAGGATGGCAGCGGCAGACTGCTCTTCGGGAGATCCTGAAAAAGACAGGATCAGGTTTCTCAAGTATCTTCTTGCGGGTTTTTGTATTTTCGTCATGAATATCCCGCCTCATCCCGTCGGAATGCCCTTTCCCGGCGGCGACAAGGTCCAGTTGATCGATGAAATATATTACTGTCCGGTCAGGACGAAGGCGGGGGATGTAGATTCCGCTTTATGCCCTTTCTGCCCGGCCCGGCAGACACCGGAGATCGGTTACCTGAAACCTCCCCGGGACGGAAACACCCGCAGGAAGCAGGAGTTCATAAAAGATACATATGAGCATCATCACTTCAACGGATGAAAAAAACCAATTTAAAAAGCATATAATCCGGATTTTTCCGGAAATTTTTACGCGCTATTTAACGGACATTTTTTACTAAACTGAGAACACTTAACCCGATCTCCTGGCAAAGCAACATGTAATAAATTTCTGAAAATACATTTTTCAAAAGAATACAGCTCGCAACGATTACATGCCGGACAATTCCGAAATCATTCATCAGGTGTGCCGGAATTCAGAATTTTGATGTATTTACTATAGGACAAGATGAGAAAGTGAAACCAATAAATAAACATTTGTACAAACATTTATAGTACATGGAAGGAATATTCCTTCTATGTTAAGAAGGTGATAAACTGACATTAAAAGAGCTTAGATTTTTAATGATCATTTTTATGATCCTGATTGCAGGACTGGTTATGCCGGTTGCGGCCGGAGACCCGTCGGGAGCTGAAACTTACGAAAGCGATCCGACTACTGCAATCAACTTTACATGGGTTTTAATCTGTGGTTTTCTGGTAATGCTGATGCAGGCCGGTTTCGGCCTTCTTGAAGCAGGACTGACACGTGCAAAGAATGCAGCAAACATCATGATGAAGAACATGGCTGATTTCTGCATCGGTGCACTGGGTTACTGGGCAGTCGGATTCGCCCTCATGATGGGAACTGCGTCAGGAATAACCGGACTTATAGTAGGTCTGAACGGGTTCTTCCTCGTGGGGGATGCATACGATGTTTCCACCATTGAACTATGGTTCTGGCAGATGGTCTTCTGTGCGACAGCAGCCACGATCGTATCCGGAGCCATGGCCGAGAGGACGAAATTCAGCACATACTGTATTGCGAGCCTGGTTGTAACCGCATTCATCTATCCGTTATACGGACACTGGATGTGGGGAGGCGGATGGCTTTCGCAGCTCGGCGCTCTTGACTTCGCAGGATCGGGTGTAGTCCACGCAGTCGGCGGTTTCATTGCACTTGCCGGTGCATGGCTCGTAGGGCCGAGGGTCGGCAAGTTCAAGAAGGACGGAACACCTGTTGGTATTCCCGGCCACAGCATTACGCTTGCAATACTTGGTGTATTCATCCTCTGGTTCGGATGGTTCGGGTTCAACCCGGGCAGCACACTGGCTGCAACGGATCTCAGGATCTCGGTAATCGCGGCAAACACTGTGCTTGCAGCGGCTGCCGGCGGACTGATGGCTATGCTCCTTACGTGGAAGAAGTACGGCAAAGCCGATGTCCCGATGACCGGAAACGGTATCGTCGCAGGACTTGTTGCAATCACAGCCCCGTGTGCATGGGTGAGCCCTCCCGCGGCGGTATTAATCGGACTGGTTGCAGGAGCACTCGTAATTCTCAGCGTATGGTTCATCGAGTGGAAGCTGAAGATCGACGACCCGGTCGGTGCGATCTCGGTTCACGGAACAAACGGCATCTGGGGTATTCTCGCCCTGGGACTTCTTGCGGACGGAACCTACGGCGGAGTCACGGGACTGCTTTACGGTGATGCCGGGTTTATGATGGCACAGATCATAAGTGCAGTAACAGTCTTCGTCTGGGCATTCGGAATGGGAGCAATCATGTTCTACATACTGAAGAAGACAATCGGAATACGTGTTACCGACCGCGAACAGATCGAGGGCCTGGATATCGGCGAACATGGCATGACAGCCTACCCCGACTTCCTGCAGGCTGAACCACTGATTAAGGAAGGGTGATTGAATTGATAAAAGTAGAAGCAATTATCCGGTCTCAAAAGATTGACGAAGTGAAGGTCGCCCTCGACGCCCTGGGCGTGGGATCGATGAACGTATCCGAGGTCCGCGGAAGAGGCCAGCAGAAAGGAATCGTCCAGAACTGGCGTGGTGCGGAATACACCGTCGACTTCATACCGAAGACCAAACTCGAACTGGTCGTCAAGGATGACATTGTCGAGAAGGTTGTCGATGTCATTTGCAGTGTTGCAAGCACCGGAAATATCGGTGACGGAAAGATCTTCCTAAGCCCGGTCATTGATGCCATCCGCGTCAGGACAAAGGAGCGTGGAGACGATGCGTTATAACCTCAAACCTAACCTCTTTTTGAATGGAGAAATGCCGCAGGGAGGTGATAAAAAGTAGGCAAAACGGTAGCTAAAGGACGATTTATATGATTCAGATATAAATTCCGTAATTACCACTGTCGGAGGCACCGGGAGAAATACTCCATACTCATCCTCCCGGGTCTCCAGGGCACAAAATTCTTATACCCCCTAGTATATCCGCATTTTGACTAAAAAAATTATTCATCTTTCCTTTTAATTAAAAAATGAAAATTCCTTATAATAAATTCACTTCGGCATGTGCTTTACATGAAAATCACGTTGTGGTTTACACGAAACAGTCTATGAAACCTCCTTTTCATAAACGCTTTTAAGGAAAGCGATTGCCTGCTCCTGTGCCTCCTTTGATTTGGGATTTATCCAGAAGCAGAGATGGGAGCCTTCCTCAATCCATATTCTTTCAGCATCCCTGATATGCTCGTATGCATAAACCCCGTCGTACAGTTTCACGTCGGCGTCATGGGTGCCGTGGACGATAAGCGCCGGACATTCGATCTTTTCTACAGGGAGATGATAAAGAGTCCTTGTAATGGCCATATCGTTTTCCGTCCCGGCCTTTCGGGTCTTATACGGGTACATAGTATTCATGAAAGTCGTAACGAAATCATGAGCACAGGGGTCGTTCAGGACGAAATCAAGATGTTTCTTCATCTGTTCCTTTGTGAAATACGCCTCGCTTTTGAAGATCTCCTTTATGAAAGCATCCGGTTTGGATTTCGTCATCTTCTGCAGGAGTTTCTGGCCGGAATCGGACAGGAATATCATCTGGGCTACCGGCCCTGCTGTTTCCGGCAGATCATAATATCCGCTGACGGAATCGGCAGTTACAAGAGCCCATATTCGATCGGGGTGGCGGATTGCAAACGTGTATGCAAAAGGCCCGCCCGCAGAGACCGAAAAAACCGCGACCTTATCTATTCCAAGCTCATCGAGAGCGGCAGCAAAGAGATCCACCTGATCTTCAAGGGAGGCCCCACTCTCAAGCGGAGTGCCAAGATAACCCGGCCGGGAAAGCGACAGCAGCCTGAAATCCTTTGCTGCGAAATCGATGGCCGCACGGCACTGGTCGATACCGCCAAGACCCCCATGAATTCCCATCAATACGGGGCCGTCGCCTTCCGACAGGTCGATCTCGATCTTCCCGCGTTTTGTCTCAATAATCTTTGGAGTGATTGATACGCCTTTTAATACTTCCAGCCTTCCGTATTCGGATTTTTTGGATTTTTTATCCTTCTTTTGCGACATTACAGATCTCCGTCTCCTGATTGAATGTTTGATTAAGATGTAATTTCTATCAATATTGATATTCTATCTTTCGCTGTCGCAGGTTTTTTTAAGTCCCTCTGGAAAAAATAGAGAAATAACCGGACCTTAACCTTCAGGCAGTCCGGCCCGGCAGTTTGTGGATTGTTTTATTGTTTCTTCAAATATATCTTCAAAACATTCCTCAAAATTTATCAAGCGGGCACACCTTGATGCACATTCCGCACCTGAGCCCCCCGAGGGCATTGAACATGTAGTCCGCACATTTCTCCCTGTGGATCACCCCTTCGGCAGTAATCGCTTTCGGAGGGCAGATCTCGATGCACTTCATGCAGTCCCTGCATGCCTCGTTTACGAACGGGAGTTCTCCCTTGTCGTCAGGCTCAAGAGGCGCATCGGTGAGAATTCCCATCATGCGAACCTTCAGCCCGAACTCCTTCGTGATTAGGAGATGGTTCATCCCGAAGTTCCCGAGTCCGGCATGGTATGCAGCATATTTGAACGAAAAATCGGCCATAAGCGTTTTCCGGTCTGCATACCAGTAGCCGAACTCGCTCCCCTCGCTCGGTGCGATCGTCGCCATGTAACCGGACTTCTCGATAAACTTCGCAACCTGAAAAGAGATGACACGAAGAGTCGCTGTTCCCGCCATGAGAGTATTGGTGTACTCGGCCCGCCCCAAAGGAAGGGTTGAAAAGGCGCCTTTCGGGACCGATACGCCGATTATTATCACGGACTTAACACCCGGCATAACGTCCCGCGGGTTTTTACCCTTGTAATCAGGGCTGTCGAAGCAGGACGAATCGACAATCCCCACAAAATCTGCCCCGAGCCCGAGAGCGGTACTCTTCAGTGATCCTGATATGTTTTCTTCTGCCATCTTTCGCTCCTCGTATCTGAAAAAAGGTTCCTGATGAACTTTTGCGGGAATAAAAGATTAAAGTTCCCCGTTTCCGGTTTACCTGTGAAAGATCCCTTCCAGGCAGTATACCGTCAGTTTTTCGACATGCCCCTCTTCATCGCACAGGGGCCTCAGGTTACACCCTGGACACATCCTTGAACCGAGATCTTTCTTATCGATGTTCAGCGTCCCGCGTTTTTCATGAAGCTCGTAGAGCAGCTTGAGATATTTCCCCTCTGCGATCCTCGGGACCGTGTCTATCCCGTCTGGCCCAGTCCACTCGTAAAGACGCTTTCCTCCCTTGCCGGAATTGCACGAACGGCAGACACGGATCGCGTTGTCGGGAATGTCCGGCCCGCCGCAGGAGCGGGGGAGAATATGCTCGGTGGTAAGCGGACCCTTCGCCCCGCAGTATATGCACTCGTCAGGTTTCTCGTGCTCCTTCAGCCACTCCCTTATCGTCGACGACCACACTATATCGCCGTCGCGGAGCTGGATGAATTTTTTCATCTGGAACCCCCGGTTGCCTCCGAGCCCTGCGGACTTTGATATCAGCTTTGCATACTGCCAGAAGATCTGGTCGCGGATTGTTTTGACTGCTGCAGGCGGCATTGATAAATTTATGTCGTCGCAGTGACGCGATAAAGGTATCGGGAGGGAAGTTCAGGACAGAAAATCCTACGAATAAGGGTGGATGAACCTGAAGAGCCAGACCTTGATGATATCGTTGATGAGGAAGAACAGGAATGCATAACCCCAGACCAGAAGCGCCGGCACCCAGCCGACTGACGTCATGAGGACACCATATACCGCGATAAGAGTGGGTATGACCTGGGTCGCCTCCGTCGTGCCGAACAGGGCAAGAGAGGGAAGCGGGTGCTCCCAGAAATGCTGCTGACCCGTGCGGGCGAGATAGATCGTCATGTGGCCCGCTACTGCGAGCTTTAAGAATATGAGCGTCTGGATGGTATCGGCATCGAAAAGGAAGTAGAACTTCAGCAGCCAGAGAAGAAGGAAACTGGAGCCTACGCCGAGCACGCCGAGGATACTTGCGATAGTTAAGATCCGGTTCATCTGCCAGCGTACAGGTTTTGGCGCGATCGGAGCATTGTCGTATGCAATCATCATGATCGGGAGATCGTTGAGAATCGCAAGAACGACGATCATGAGCGCAGTCACCGGGTAGAAATTCAGAACGACAATACAGAGCGTCATGAAGATAAGAACCCTGACCGTCTCGGCCAGCCTGTAGACGGCATAATTCTCCATCCTCCTGAAGATCGCCCGGCTCTGGCCTATCGCATCGATAATCACCGAAAGACCCGGTTTCGTAAGCACTATATCCGCAGCCGATTTCGCGGCATCCGTCGCACCCGCGACTGCGATCCCGGAGTCCGCCTCTCTCAGGGCAGGAGCGTCGTTCACCCCGTCGCCGGTCATCCCGACGATGTGATCCCCTTCCTGCAGGACTTTGACTATCCTGAACTTGTTCTCCGGGAATACCTCCGCGAACCCGTCGGCATTTTCAAGCTGCGTGAGGACATCCTTCCTCTCCCCGGAGATGAACGACGACTGGGGGACGATCTTCATTCCGAGTCCCACCTGACCGGAGATCTCCTGTGCGATTGCCGTATGGTCTCCGGTCACCATCTTGACATCGATGCCAAGCCCCTTCGCCTCGGCAATCGTTGCGGCTGAGTCCTCACGCGGCGGATCGAAAAGCCCGATGACCCCGAGATACTTCCACTTCCCGTCGCCCCCCTTCCGTGCAACTCCTAGTGCACGAAAACCCTTCTTCGCAAAATCCAGGACCTGACCGTCAAGTACAGCCGAAAAAGCAGGATTGACCGCCCCCCCGGACCCGGTAAGAGAAGATATCGCCTGGGGTGCTCCTTTGGCGACTTCATACAATTCACCAGATCCGTCCCTGACCATCGCTCGGGAATATTTGGATACCGGATCGAACGGGGTGAAGTCCTCCTGCTCGCCGGGAAAAGACTGTCCTCCATTAAGTTCAGAGAAGCGCTTAAGGATCGCACGGTCTATCGGGTCGTTGCTCTCGGGATTCGAGGCGAGGGCGGCGGCCGTGATCACGTCTTCTTCAGAAGCACCGTCGAATGAATGAACCTCGCCGACACTTATGGCATTCTGCGTTATAGTCCCTGTCTTGTCCGAGCACAGGATATCCATCCCGGCCAGTTCCTCTATGGCCGTGAGCCTGCTGACGATCGCTTCCTTCCTGGAAAGGGCCATTGCACCGACGGCAAGAGTAACCGTGAGCACGGCCGGAAGGGCGGCGGGAATCGCGGCGACGATTAAGACCAGTGCGAACTGGAGCGTATTTGCGAAGGACTCCGAACGCAGCATCGATACCGTAAAGACGATTGCAACAAGGACAACTGCAAGGAGGATAAGGTAGTTCCCGATCTTTATTACAGCCTTCTGGAAGTGGCTCCGGGGCGGCTTCACCTCGAGCAGGCTGGTGGTTTTTCCGAAGAACGTGTCCGCCCCGGTCTTGGTTACTGAGGCATCCATCTCCCCCTCGCGGATAATCGAACCGGAATATGCCTCGTCGCCGGATTTCTTTTCAACGGGAAGAGACTCACCGGTAAGAGCAGACTCGTCGAGGAGGAGATAGTTCCCCTTTAGCAGGTGAAGATCGGCAGGGACTATGTTTCCGAGCCTGACATGGACGATGTCGCCCGGCACAAGTTCCCGTGCAGGGAGATCCTGCCATTCCCCGTCCCTTAGCACACGTGCCGAAGGAGCGAGACGCTGTTTTAAAAGCTCTATGGAATTTTCGGCCTTTCTTTCCTGGAGAAAACCTACGACAGCGTTGATCATTAAAAGAAGGACAATGACCGAGAAGTCCTCCCAGTGGCCTATGAACGCAGACAGCACGGCGGCGATCTCGATCATCCACGGGATCGGGCCCCAGAAATAGCCGAGAAATTTCAGGAGAGGGTGTCTCTTTTCCTCCAGTATATCGTTGAATCCGAACTTTTCACGGAGTTCTTCGACTTCCTGCCTGGTCAATCCCTTCAGAGACCCGGAATTTCCTCCGTTGCCGCCTGCACCGGTGAGTCCTGCACTCGCACCCTGCTCAGTCATTATCAGCTCCTGGGGGAGCCTGTAAGTAAAAAATAATACTGCCTGTCATCGGTTTTCTGTATCGAAATCCTTTCAGGATCTATATGCAGAACATCGTAAAAAAAGATCGGCCGGTATGTTCGTGCGGGTTCACCCTTCCCTTTGTTTAGCCGGTAAGCCTAAACGGGGATTCCGGTTTTTTCATGAATCACGGACAATAAGGGTTTAGAGATCAGTCTCTTCTTTTCGAATCTAACCACCAACAAGTATATCATGATCTACTTTCAAGATCGGGTCACCTTAAATAGGTTGGTGATTATTTTGATTTTGAATCGACTTGCATTATTAATTCTGATCGTTCTGTTGGGAAGCCTATGCCTTCCTGCCGCAGCTTCTACGGACTGGCCGGATCAGGTCTATGCACCGTATATAGACATATCCCTCACGACAGACCCCGAGCAGACAATCGTCACAATGGCAGACGATACAGGGGTGATGTATTACACATGCTGCTTCGTTACCGGAGATGACAATAACAATCCTATATGGGGTTGGCGGCCTGTGTGGTCTAATAATGGAGTGGTGTATTATAAAGATAAGATCGACGCCCTCCGGGCTAAGGGAGGAGATGTGATAATATCCTTCGGCGGGGCAGATGCTGTTAATACGGAACTGGCGATAAAGATAAAAGACGTTTCCAAACTTACGGATACCTACCGCTCCGTCATAGATGCATATGACGTGAATTACATCGATTTTGATATCGAAGGACCTGCCCAGCTTAATTATACGGCAAACGACAGGCGCAATCAGGCGATTGTAAACCTCCAGAAGGAGAACCCGAATCTCAAGGTGTCCTTTACTCTCGCTGTCACACCCAACGGGCTCCATCCCGATGGCATGGGAGTTCTTACCGGAGCTAAGGATGCCGGTGTCAGGATCGACAGGGTCAATATAATGCTCATGGACTACGGCCCTGAAGTCGCACCTCCGCCCACGACCATGGGAGAGTATGGAATAATGGCTGCTAACGGTCTGCACGGGCAATTAAAACAGTTGTATCCGGATAAAACCGATGCCGAGATCTGGAAGATGATCGGCCTGACCCCGATGATAGGTCAGAATGACCAGCCGGCCGAGGTATTCTATCCCGATGACGCCCGGCTGGTTGCAGGGTTTGCAGGAGAGAAAGGTATAGGCCTGATGTCGATATGGTCTGCAACCAGGGACAACGGGAATTGCGGCAGGAAAACCCAGGCAGATCCTCTCTGCAGCGGCATCCCAATGGAACAACAATATGAATTCTCAAATATCTTCAAGAATTATGCATCGATGAGACCTTCAGCCACACCCGCTCCGATATCATCAACGGTCTGGCCTGATCAGTTCTACGCACCGTATATCGATTACGGGCTAACACGGGGCTGTACGATCAACGAAGCCTACGCTTCAACCGGCGTGAAGTATTATACATGCTGTTTCATAACCGCGAACACGACTACCGGAGTACTTGGATTTGCAGATAAAAACGTCGGCTACAGATTGAGTGATATCGAGACACTCCGTGCAAACGGAGGAGATGTAATAATATCATTCGGTGGAGCAGGCGGTCAGACGACCGAACCGGCGATCGTAATAAAGGACCTGAACTCTCTCGTTGATGCATACAGCTCAGTCATCGAAACATATGGCGTAAACTACATAGATTTCGACATCGAAGGAGTGGCAGTCACGAATCAGGGGGCCAACAGCAGGCGTAGCCAGGCGATAATAAAGCTCAAGGAAAAATACTCGGACCTGAAGGTATCGGTCACTCTTGCCGCAACTCCCAAAGATGGCCTCCCCACCCCCCAGATTGCCTACCTCAATGACGCAAAGAGTGCAGAGGACAGGTACAAAAATGAAAATCCGGGAAAAGATATGCTCATCTTCGACAGGGTTAATATCATGCTCATGGACTACGGCACCTATTATGTAACAGACCCTGACAATATGGGAGGATATGCCATAGATGCCGCAAATGTAGTCCACGATCAGCTCAAAAGTGGATATTACAGTGGCAAATCAGATGCTGAGATCTGGAAGAGAATGGGCCTTACACCGATGATCGGACAGAATGACATGCCGGGAGAGGTATTCTATCCGAAAGATGCCACACAGCTTGCAGAGTTTGCGGGAGAGAAAGGCGTCGGAATGATGTCGATATGGTCATTAACCCGGGACAACGGGAACTGCGGCAGGGAAAGCGTGGCAGATCCTCTCTGCAGCGGCATTGTACAGGATCCGTTTGAATTCTCGAATATCATCAAGAATTATCCCACCATGAGGCCTTCGGCGACTGAAACGGAAACTCCGACGCCCGAACCTACTCACGCGACAGGTCTGATTACTCCGACACCCACCCGTGCAACGGGCCTGATACCGGAGTGGAGTTCCGATAAGGAATATGATACGGGCGACATTGTCCTTTACAAGGGCAGCATGTATGCCGCGAGGTGGTGGACGATGGACGAGGAGCCAGGCATTGAATATGTCTGGCTCTCCACTTCAGGAAAGCTCGTCCCTAAACCCGATCACGCGAAAGGCCTGATTACGCATTGGAATTCGGATGATATCTATCTCGCCGGCGATACTGTCATCTACGACGACGGCGTATACTCCGCAAAGTGGCTGACAATGGGTGAAAAACCTGGTGAGACCTATGTATGGGAACTTACGTCGGAGATTGAACCTGAGGTTCCCGTGACAGAAACCGTTATGGAGACAGAGACTCCTGCAACCGGCCTGATACCCGTATGGGACTCAAAGACCGAATATGACGCCGGAGATACAGTCCTCTACAAGGGTAAAACCTATACTGCGAGATGGTGGAACGTAGCCGAACCCCCCGGCCACACATATTCATGGATCTCGGATGCAGGCGAATACATGCCTACCCCTACTCCCTCATCGGGCCCGGCAAAACAGTGGGATTCGAGGAAGGCATATGCAGCCGGCGACATGGTCATCTACAACTACAACAGGTACAGGGCGAGCTGGATGAACAGAGGCGAAGTTCCCGGAGTATCGTACGTCTGGGAGCTGGCCCCGGAAGAGCCTACACCTTCACCGACGCAGGCAACCGGCCTGATCACTCCGACTCCCACTTATTCAAAAGGACTTATTACTCCGACTCCGACCCATGCTACAGGTCTGATTACCCCGAATCCCACCCCTGCAACAGGCCTTTTGGGAGGATAAATCTAAACCAATTTTTTTAAATTCATAACTCTCCTTTTCAGAATGCAGGCGGGAAATACCCCGGAGGATTTTCGGCCTCTAACACAATATTTTTATCATCCTGCAAGAAATATTCAAAATAAAGCGTTATCGGTCTTTTTTCGATAAACAGGCACTTACCGGATCAGGCCGTACTTACGGAAGTGACATCAATGTTCAGTTTTAAAACCGACCAGAAGACATACGAGATCGCCGGCACCAGGGTAGGTGGCCAGCCGGGCGAAATTCCAACGGTTCTTGTGGGGAGTATGTTCTATACAAAACACAAGATCGTAACAGACGAGAGAGCGGGGAAATTCGACAGGGATGCCGCCGAAGCCCTGGTAAGAAAGCAGGAAGAGCTCGGAGAAAAGACCCGCAACCCGGCCTTAATCGACATCGTGGCTTCATCGTCGGAATCGATCCTCAGGTACATCGATTTTGTTGCAGGGATGAATGAAAAACCGTTCTTCATCGACTCTGCAAGTGCGGATGTCAAGATTGCCGCGATTGAATACGCAAAAGAGATCGGTCTCGAAAAAAGGATCGTCTACAACTCCGTCTCTATCGAGACAAAAGATAACGAATACGCGGCATTAAAGGCAAACGGGATCGAATCGGCGATCCTCCTCTCGTTCACCAGGGACATCATGAGCAGCAGGGCACGGGCGGAGACCGTGGATAAACTCGCACCCAAAATGGAAGAATCCGGTATCAAAAATATCCTCGTCGATACCTTCGTAATGGACGTCCCGAGCCTCACGCCATCCGGCAGGGCGACGATAGAGATCAAGAAGAAGACCGGATATCCATGCGGGACCGCGGCACACAACGCGATATCGACATGGAAGGGCCTTAAGAATATGCTTGGTAAAGAGGGAGTGAGATCTGCGGATATCGTTGCAAATATCATGCCGGCAATCTTCGGCGCAGACTTTCTGCTCTATGGCCCGGTCGAGAACTGCGAATCGGTCTTCCCCGCGGCCTTCACTATCGATACGACCTACAGGTATGCCGCGAGGATGAAAGAGACCATCGATGTCTGAGAAAGATCACGACGTCAGGGTCACCTTCGAACCCGACGGAAAGACGATCGAGGACTCTTCAGGGACATTGCTCGAACTTGCACAGGCTGCAAACACGAGCCTTCGCGGGGACTGCGGCGGGGCTGGAGTCTGCGGCAAATGCAGGGTCCAGATAGTAAAACTATACGGAAAGGTATCCGAACCGACGGAGAAGGAGAGAGACCACCTGAAGGATGAAGAGATCGCCGCCGGCTACAGGCTCGCCTGCCAGACGAAGATTCTCACGGGGAAATGCACGGTTCACATTCCACCGGCAAGCAGGACAGCGAAGCGGGAGATCTCCGGGCTTGGGCTGGACGAGGACGTCCCCCTCGGCCCGGCCGCCAGGAAGATCCACCTAAAGCCGGAAAGGGCGACATTCGGGGACCCGAGACCTGACATTCAAAGGCTCAAGGACTCACTCCAGACAGGAGACGAACTGAATTTTCCGCTTTCGGTCCTTTCCGAGCTCCCCGCAGTTCTGCGCAGTTCCGGCTGGAACATAACCGCAACGCTGTGGAAGGACAAACTTGTCTCAGTGGAGCCGGAGGACACCTCGAAAGAATGCTTCGGGATAGGGGTCGATATCGGTTCGTCCAAGATCATCTGCCATCTCGTAGATCTCTTGACAGGAGAGACCATTGCAAAGGCGAATGGCGAAAACCCGCAGATCATGTACGGCGAGGATGTAGTATCGAGGATAACATACGCATCGAAGTCGCCGGAGAAACTGAAAAAGCTCCAGTCGCTTGCAACGGGAACCATAAACTCGCTCATAGACGAGGCGTGCAAAGAGAGTGGAAAGTCACCTGAAAATATCTACGAGATGGTATTTGTAGGAAATTCGGTAATGCACCATCTCGTCCTCGGGATAATCCCGAAGTACATCGGTGTCGCACCGTTCGTCCCGGCTGTAACCGGTATGGTGAGCTTTCCCGCAAAGGATATCGGGATCAATATCAACCCCGACGGGATGGTAACCGCAATTCCCCTCATAGGCGGATTTATAGGAGCGGATGCGGTTGCAAACATCCTCATATCAGGGATCTACGAAACTGAAGATCTCTGCCTCCTGATCGATATCGGGACAAACTCGGAGATCCTTCTCGGAAACTCCAAAGAGATCATGGCATGCTCGGCCCCCTCCGGGCCGTCGTTTGAGGGAGCGCACATAAGTTCCGGGATGAAGGCGGTCAGCGGAGCGATAGAGAGCGTGAAGATCATCGACGGAAAGCTCCTCTACTCCACGATCGATGATGAAAAACCCAGAGGAATCTGCGGCAGCGGCATAATCGATCTCGTCGCAGAGCTATATACGGCCGGAATAATCACAAGGACAGGTAAATTCACGGATCTCAGTCATCCCCGGATCGTAGTCCGGGACGTTCCCAGGTTCATCGTCGCAGGAAAGGAAGAGAGCGGGATCGACAACGACATATCGGTCAGCGAAAAGGACATCAACGAGTTTCTGCTCGCAAAGGGATCGCTTAAGGCCGGCTGGAAGATACTTGCAGACAAGTGGGGAGTTGCTCCTTCCGAGATAGACAGGATCTATCTCGCTGGTTCCTTCGGCACGCATGTAAATATCGACAACGCGATAGTTATCGACATCCTCCCGGACATCGACAGGGAGAAGATAGTTTTCGCCGGGGAAACCGCGGTCGGGGGGGCGAAGATCGCACTCAAATCACTGGAAAAGAGAAATGAACTGAAAGAAATCCTGAAAAGGGTCAGGTACGTGGAGCTATCGGTAGAAGATTCGTTCCAGAAGGATTACCTCGCGTCCATCCCGATATCCGGCCTTAAAAGCTGATTTCAGTTCAACTTTTTTAAATTATAACCACGGAATTTGTTTTTTGAGCCCGCAAAGAGGCTGCAACAGAGATAAATTATATCTGGAGCCCCGCAAGAGTACCAATTATCTCACTCATTTGTGAGAGGGGTATAAGAAATGACAGACGTGAGAGAAGATTTTATAAATGCACTCGTCGATCTCGACGAAACTAAATGCATCGACCTTGCAAAGCAGAGAGTCGAAGCCGGAGAAGACCCCTTCACTATCCTGGAAGACCTCAGAGAGGCTACCGACAGAATAGGCAATATGTTCGAAGAGGGCCGGTTCTTTGTCTCGGACCTCATGATGGCGGGAGAGATCCTCAAACAGATAATGGTGGTGCTCAAGCCCGCATTCGGAGACAGGAAGATCGAAAGCAAAGGAACGATCGTCATCGGAACAGTCGAAGGCGACGTCCACGATATCGGAAAGAACATCGTCACCGCACTTCTTGAAGCTGAAGGGTTCACGGTAGTCGATCTCGGTGTCGACCAGCCGCCCGAGGCGTTCATCAATGCGATCAGGGAGAACAAACCGCTCGTCGTAAGCCTTTCAGGGCTCCTGACCGAGGCTATCGATTCGATGAAGAAGACCGTCGATGCAATCAAAGCCGCAGGCCTCCGCGACAATGTGAAGATAATCGTCGGAGGAGGAAGGACCGACGAAGAGGCGAAGGAATACATCGGCGCAGACGACTGGTCCGACGATGCAACAAGCGGCGTTAGGAAGATTAAGAAACTGGCCGGGGTGGCGTAGATGGAGCCCGCAGAACTCTACCGCCAGAGACTTGACAGGTTAGAGGCGGTAATCAAAGGAAAAGAGCCGGACCGTGTTCCGATAACGGCCATGGTAACAATATTCCAGGGCCATTATGCCGGATACAAGGCAAAGGACGTCATACTCGATGCTGCGAAGAACAAGGATGCAACCCTTAAGATGGCGGCCGATTTCGATTTCGATTCGATAACCGCCCTTACCGGACTTGAAGGAACGATCATGAGTATGACATTCCTTAAATCGGCTCCCGAACTCATTCCCGCCGCAAGATTCCTGCAGGCCCAGTACCACCCGATTCTAAAGGATGTCTACACAAAATGGCCTGGAATCGAACTGGAAGACGACGCCCACCCGCAGTTTATCGGCAAGGAGATCATGAAGGTCGAAGAATACGACCAGTTCATCGAAAACCCCACAGAATACCTGAACCGTGTTGCACTGCCGAGGATCTGCACCGGGCTTGCTGAACCGGGATCCCCGGAATCTAACGCTGCATTCTCAAAATACGGCGCCCAGCTTGCCGCTTTCGGTGCATCGCAGGGCGATCTGATAGGATCTCTCGCAGCGATGGGGTACCCGACATTTCCGACGGCATGGAGCTATTCGCCGCTTGATGTACTCGGAGATTTCCTTCGCGACATAAAGAACATAGTCATTGATCTCTTCAGGTACCCGGATAAAGTGAAGCAGGCTGTGGAAGCCCTTACACCTATGCTCATAGAGTCGGCAAGGATAACGGGAACCGTCCCGCCGGAGATGAAGAAGGCGCTCGGCACCGATATCGTCGAATGCTTCTTCCCGCTGCACTTAAACGAGTATCTCAACCCGAAACAGTACGACGAGTTCTACTGGCCGGCACTGAAAAAAGTGCTCGAAGAAACTATCGCAATGAGACAGACACCGTACATCCTCTTCGAGGGGCGTCATGACGCACATCTCGAAACACTCCTCGAACTTCCGAAAGGAAAGGTGATCGCCGTCTTCGACAAAACAGACCCGAGAAAGGTGAGAGATGTCGTCGGCGATCATGTAATTCTCTCGAGCGGCCCGCCCAATTCGCTCCTTATCGGGGGAACGCCCCAGAAGGTCGACGACTACATGAAGAGTATGCTGACCGACTGCAAGGAAGGCGGAATGATGATCTACCCGGGAGTCGACGGCGGAATCTCAGGAGATGCCAGACCTGAAAACGTTCAGGCGATGATCAAAGCCGTGAAGAAATACGGAACATACTGATTTTAACAGGCAGGGAGATCAATCCCGCCTGAATTTTTTTCCTGCCGGAGATGCGAAACGATTCTCCCGCGGCATAAAATTCAAATTACTTCCAAGAAAGAACTGAAATTTTCAGAAAATCCGACATGTATAAATACTACAATACATAGTCTTCTATCATGAAACAGGGAGAAAAGGGGGTACATTGCATATTCTCCTGCAAAGTGCCCGGAAAATCGATCCCTCAGGGGGGTACGGCATGAACCCCGAGGAGAAACTCCAGGTAGGAGTTATCGACGCGAACGTTCATACCGACACTCCGGCAGGAAGGGCTGTAACAAAAATTATCGAGGACCTGGCTGAATACGGAATCGAGGTCACTGTACTTGTATCTACAGAAGATGCAAGGACAGCTCTCTCGAACCTGCCGTCGGCAGACTGCATAATGGTGAACTGGAACGTCGGGGAATCGGATGATAGTCCTGCCGGAAAGAAGGGTGCCTCAGGGGTTGATGCAAACCTAATCATATCCGAGATCAGGAAACGAAACGAGGACATCCCGATCTTCCTCATGGGCGAACCTACGAGCGAACCGCCGAAAAAGCTCCCTATCGAGATGATTAAAGGGATCAACGAGTTTGTCTGGGTGATGGACGACACCGCCGAATTCCTTGCGGGACGAATAAGAGCAGCGGCGAAGAGGTACAGGGATCGGCTCCTTCCCCCGTTCTTCGGCGAACTGGTGAACTTCTCCCGCGACTTCGAATATTCATGGCACACGCCCGGCCATGCAGGCGGAACTGCGTTCAGGAAATCGCCGGCAGGAAGAGCATTCTTCAATTTCTTCGGCGAACAGCTGTTCAGGTCCGACATATCGATTTCAGTAGGCGAACTCGGTTCTCTCCTCGACCATTCCGGCCCGGTAGGAGAGGCAGAAAGATACGCTGCCAAAGTATTCGGTGCGGATTCTACCTATTTTGTGACCAATGGAACATCGACATCGAACAAGATCGTCTTCTTCGGGAGGGTCACCGCAGACGATATTGTCCTCGTCGACAGGAACTGCCACAAATCTGCGGAGCATGCACTGACCATGACCCATGCAGTCCCGGTATACCTCATTCCGACAAGGAACAGGTACGGGATCATCGGTCCGATACATCCCGAGGAGTTCTCGCCTGAAACCATCAAAGCGAAGATCGCGGCCTCGCCGCTCACAAAGAAACTGAAAAACAAGACTCCAATCCACTCGATAATTACGAATTCAACCTACGACGGCCTCTGCTATCACGCGGAATGGGTGGAGAACGAGCTCGGAAAGAGTGTCGACAGCATCCACTTCGACGAGGCGTGGTACGGATATGCACGCTTCAATCCGATGTACCGCAACCGCTTCGCGATGAGAGACGGTGCGGAAAATCCCGAAGGACCCACGGTCTTTGCAACGCAGTCGACTCATAAACTGCTCGCTGCTCTCTCACAGGCGTCGATGGTTCATGTGAGAAACGGAAGGGTGCCGATCGAACACTCGAGGTTCAACGAGGCGTTCATGATGCACTCCTCTACCTCCCCGCTATACACCATAATAGCATCATGCGATGTCTCTTCCAAGATGATGGACGGGGCGTCCGGAAGGATGCTCACACAGGAGCCGATCGAGGACGCGATCAGATTCAGGCGTATGATGGCGAGGATCAACAGGGAGATAGGCACCGGAAAAACACCGAACGACTGGTGGTTCGGAATGTGGCAGCCTGATTTCGTAACTGATCCCGCTACGGGAAAGAAGATGGACTTCGCCGACGCCGGCATTAACCTGCTGGGCAAAGAGCCGTCATGCTGGGTTCTCCACCCCGAGGACAGCTGGCACGGGTTTACTGATCTCCCTGACGACTACTGCATGCTCGACCCGATAAAGGTGACAGTACTCATGCCGGGAGTAAACGACGACGGAACCCCGGCCAACTGGGGAATACCCGCGGCAATCGTCGTCAAGTTCCTGGACACGAAAGGAATCGTCAACGAGAAGTCTGGCGACTACAACATACTCTTCCTCTTCTCCATGGGAATAACCAAGGGCAAGTGGGGAACGCTGGTTACAGAGTTGTTCGAGTTCAAGCGCCACTGGGAGGAGGAGTCTCCGCTGGAAGAGGTCTTCCCCGATCTCGTGAAAGAATGGCCGGAGAGGTACGGTGGGATGACACTACCCGGACTGGTCAACGAGATGCACGATTACATGAAGAAGACAGAGCAGGGCAAACTTCTCCAGGAGGCCTACGAGAAACTTCCCGAACAGGTCATGACATACGCGGAAGCCTACAGGTGCCTCGTCCGCGACGAAGTGGAGCATGTCGCAGTCTCGGATATGGAGAACAGGATCGTCGCAACCGGAGTGTTCCCGTATCCCCCCGGAATTCCGGTTCTCGCACCCGGCGAATCCGCGGGAAAGAAGAAAGGAGCGATCATCAAATACCTCCTTGCACTGCAGGAGTTCGACAAGAAGTTCCCGGGATTCGATCACGACATCCACGGCGTTGAGAACGTAAACGGGAAGTACATGATATACTGCCTTAAGGAGTGACCATGAGCGAAGAAACAAAGACAGGCAAGGGAGTAAAGAAAGTCTATCTTGGCATATTCGCCCTTGCGATGATAAACGTCGCCGCGGTGCTGAGCATCAGGAACTTTCCGTCGATGGCAATCTACGGGTGGTCGTGTATCGGGTGGTACATCATCGGAACGATACTCTTCCTTATACCGATCTCCCTTGCGGGTGCAGAACTTGCAACAGGCTGGCCCGAGGGCGGTGGTGTCTACGCGTGGGTAAAGCAGGCGTTCGGGGAGAGAGACGGATTTATCGCGCTTTTCTGCGAATGGTCGAACAACCTCGTCTGGTTCCCGACCGTCCTGTCGTTCATCGCAGCAACGCTCGCATTCGCCCTTACACCGAATCTTACATCGAGCCCACTGTATATGTTCACCGTGATGATGATCGCATTCTGGGGAACTACCGCAGTCGCCTACTTCGGCGAAAATGCCTCGACAAAACTCAGCAACTTCGGTGTAGTGCTCGGCAGCATCATCCCTGCGATAGTGATCACACTTCTCGGGATCTGGTGGTTTGCATCCGGGCAGCAGCTGGTTCTCCCTGAATTTTCACTTGAACAGATCGCACCGGAGATAAATCTCGATACACTGCCTTTCTTCGCAACGGTTGTTCTTCTCTTTGCAGGTATGGAGATGGCGGGCTTCCACGCTCTCGAGGTCAAAAACCCGCAGACCGATTTCCCAAAGGCGATCGGCATCTCGGCAGTGATAATATTCTTCTGTACGGTTGCGGCGACACTCGCAATCGCGTTCGTGATCCCTGCAAACCAGCTGAGCCTTGCATCGGGCGTTATGCAGGCGATACAGTACTTCTTTGATTCCGCAGGGCTGTCGGCTTTCGTCGGGCCGATGGCGTTGTTGATCACTATCGGCGGTGTGGTAAATCTTGCCGCATGGCTCATAGGACCCGCAAAGGGTCTCGGGGTCATTGCGGAAGAGGGAAACATGCCGCCAATGTTCGACCGGACGAACAAATACGGAGCTCCGGTTGCGGTTCTGGTCACGCAGGCGCTCATCGGTTCAGTAATCTCGCTCCTGTATGTGTTCCTGCCGTCCGTCAACCAGGCATACTGGATACTGTCGGCTATGACCGTGGAGCTGCTCTGTATCGTATACTTCCTGGTATTTGCAGCTCTCATCAAACTCAGGTACAGCCAGCCAGATAAGCCCAGGCCGTTCAAGATACCCGGCGGGATGCCCGGAGTCTGGATCGTCGGGGGCATGGGAGCTGTAGGAGTCGTATTTTCGTTCATCGTAGGACTTATGCCGCCTTCATACTACGACAATACAATCGGCTATGTCGTAGCGGTTCTCTTCGGAACGTTCGTCCTCGCAGTTCCGCCTCTTATCTTCCTCAAACTCAAGAAACCAAGCTGGACAAAAGCTGTAAACAAGGAGGTGGCACAGGATGAATGAAAAGCAGGAGGTTGTAATTATCGCGGTAATACTCGTACTTGCGATTATACTGCTGCCGGTCTCAGTTGCGGTATTAGCTCACGGTACCGACCCGTACCGTATCATCGAGGGGAACCCTATAGAGATCGCAGCAGAGGCTGCGGGCCTGGTCATCTGCAACGAAACGGAGACGTCATGGAATATTGCCGGACTCACCAAAGGAATGACTTACACGATCTCCGACAACTGCGCAAACCCGACTGAGACGATAAGGCTCGATGTATTGTCATTCGACAGTTCCGAATCGAGGGATGCGGCGATACTCGCGTATCACTCGAATACGATAGGAAAGAACCACCCTCACGGAAGCCTGATCGTATTAGGGCAGTACCTGATCTTTGTCAATTATTCGGGAAGCTCGCTCCTGGACACGATCTCGAAAGAACTGGGGAAATTATAGAACTAAACCTTTTTTTTAACAGCCGGATATTACGCGGTATTTTCCTTCCGGAACAGTCATTTCAAATCTTACACCCCTGCCCTGGAGGCCACATTCTCTTATCTCTATACCGGATATCGCGAGGATCTCCCTGGCCAGGAAGAGACCTAAGCCGGTATTTTTGCCGAACCCGCGCTCGAAGATCAGTTCCTTGTCGTCATCCGGGATCCCTGTTCCGTCGTCCTTCCAGACTATACTGTATCCGCCGTTTTCGGAACGCATGCATGAGACCTCCACCCGTGAAACCGACTCACCGCCATGCCTCAAGGTATTGTCGAGAAGCGTGTCGAAGACCTTCCTCAGGATGGGGTCCGCTAAGATCTCTATATCGCAGCCGGTTATTTCAAAAGGAAGAGAACTCTGGCTTTTCACAACAGCGAGAATTTCAGCAAGGTTCTGCCATACAGGCACATGCGAACCGAGGTTCTCGTACTCTCTTGTGAATTCGATCTGCTTCTGGATCTTTTCAAGAAGTTCATGGAGGGTATCTATGTACTGGCCGTACTCCGGATCTTCAGGGTTTTTCAGCAGTTCGATGAAACAGTAAGCAGCCATGACGCTGTTCAGGATGTCATGACGTGTAATGCTGTAGAGGAGTTTCAGCTTGTGGTTTGCATTCTCAAGTGTTTCCCTGATATTTTTAACATCCCCGACATCATCGAAGAATCCCAGGACAATAAATGAGCCGTCCTTATTACTCTGTGAGATGCAGGCATTGATTTTCAGGTGCTTCTTTTTCGTCTCACCTTTTTTTATGTATTCAAAATTAAAGTCCTCGAGATAACCCTTCTCCAGGAGAGTATCGGTCATAAGATCGCTTCCGGCAGGGTAGGAATGCAGAATATCTTTCAGGGATCCTGGACTGCCTGTAACTTCTTCCGGAGAGGAGAAACCGAGAATTTTCGCCCCGGTTCCATTAAGGCTAAGAAATTCACCTTCCGACGTGCTGGTGAATATACCGATGGGAGCATTTTCGATCAGGTTCCGGTATTTCTCTTCGCTCTCCCTGAGTTCCCTGTGACTATTTTCCAGTTCGTCGAAGCCCTGGCGCAGTTCTTCATCCATTGCCGCAAGCTGTTCATACGCAGAAGTCAGTTCTTTATTCCTGTTTATCAGGGCTTCCTCTGATTCTTTTTTGGCTGTGATATCCCGGATCGATTCGATGGCACCGGTGATTTTACCGCCGGAATCATAGAGTGGTGTTGCGATGAACCAGAGATAGGCGCCTTTGCCATCGTATAAATACGGAATCTCGAACTCGGATATGAGCCTGTTCCCGTCGGTTATGACTGAAGGATAATGAGATTCACCAAGAAGATCGCTGTCCAGGACCATATCGATAAGAATGGGCTTTCTTTCCCTGTAGAAGGGCAGGGCATACTCGTAATTTTCCCTGCCGACGATATCTTCGGACCGGATCCCAGTCATCTCCTCGATAGCCCGGTTCCATGCAATAACCCTGCCGTGATCGTCTATTACGAACGTTGCATCGGGAAGGAAATCGATGATGTCCATCAGCTCCTGCCTGCTCTCTCTTAATGCATCTTCGGCACGCTTCTGTTCGGTAATATCGGAAACCATGGCAAACGAACCTCTGAAGTTCCCGCTTTTTCCAAAGATAGGAGTTGATTTCACCTTCATCCACCTGATCTCCCCGTCCTTTCTCATCATTCTCCGGACATATAGACCGGTTGCACCCCCTTTCCTGTGCTCGACCTCCGAAAGGTGAGCTTTTTGATCCCCTTTATGGATGAACGATGAGATCTTTCTCCCGAACATCTCCCCTGTGGAGTATCCAAGCATCTCAGCCATTTTTTTATTTACGAAGGTGGTCATCTCCCTGTGGTCCATCTCCCAGATTCCTTCCTCCGCCGTCTCGACAATGCGCCTGAATTTTTCCTCGCTCTCACGGAGGAGAATTTCTTTTTGCCCCAGTTCTTCGTAATTCTGCCTGAGCTCCTCTTCGGCCGCCTTGAGCTGTTCATATGCCCCCTGGATTTCGTCGTTTCTGCTCTCTATGGTCTTCAGGTGCATCCTGAGCTCTTCATTGAGCTCGGCGAGTTTTCTGTTGCTTTCCTGAAGTTCATCTTCGGCTGCCTTTCGTTCAGTGATCTCGTCAAGTATGATCAGCAGGGCCGGCTTCTCTTCCCAATGAATAAGAGTGGAGTGAATCTTCACCCAGTGTGTATTCCCGGAAGAATCGAGGATCCTGAATTCATACTCATCGGGAGCACTTTTTCCTGCGATTCTGCGTTCATAACGGCCGAGTACCATCTCACGATCATCGGGGTGGATTAAATCGTCAATAGATTTTCCGACCAGCTCACCCGGGGGAACATTGAGAATGGAGGAAAAACGGGGATTGGAAAACCTGACCAGGCGGTCCTGTGCAATGAAGATCGCTTCGTTCGCTTTTTCAACGAGCAGGCGGTACTTCTCTTCGCTGTCCCTTAGTGCTGCTTCGGTCTGCCTTAACGCGATCGACTGTCTCACCTTGTGAACAAGCTCTACAAACTGGGAGTTGGGTTCTCCACCCTTCTGGATGTAGAAATCGGCTCCGTTTTCAAAGGCCTGGATTACAACCTCTTCCCGGCCTTTGCCTGTGAAAATAATGAATGGTATTTTGTTGCCTGAGGCCCGGATGGCCTTCAGGAGCTCGATACCGTCCATTTTGGCCATCTGGTAATCGGAGATAACCGCATCATATTTTCCGGTTTTCATCAGTTCAAGTGCAAAAACTGCGGATTCGGCTGTATCGACTGAAAAGTCACCGCTCTTTTCAATAAATATCCTTGCGAGTTCGAGAAGAACGGGTTCGTCGTCGACATAAAGAATCTTTATCATGAGGGTGATCACCGAATCCCTTTGTTGTAGAATAGGGGAAGGTTCTGTAATAAATTATCCTTGTTCCGGATAGCCGAATATAACAAACGACATCAAATTTGACATAGATCGATTCCCGCATGTAAACCGTTAATGATTATATATTGCGGCTTATCAACCATATATTGTAAATCCATCCTTAAACGATCGGTTTCCGGAAATGAAGATATTAAATTTATTTTCAGTAATTCCCGGACTATTCAAAAAAGAAAGAAAGATTTACAGAGGCAAAGACATGCAGAATTCAAAGAATATAAAAAACTGGATCGACTGCTGGGAAGCGTCGAAAAAAGATTCGGAAAAACCAGGGAACATGGGAGATCCCGAAGTATGGGAAAAAAGAGCGGAGATGTTCGCACACAGGCTCAAGCCCGGAAAACGGCAGGGAAGAACGAACATGGTACTCGAACTCCTGGAGGAGGTCGGTTTTAAACCGGAGGGGTCCCGTGTCCTCGACATAGGCTGCGGTCCGGGAGCGTTGGCAATTCCCCTTGCCCGTGCCGGTGCCGAAGTTACGGCAATCGACATCTCCTCGAAGACACTGGAATACCTGAAAGATAATGCAGAGAAAGAAGGACTCTCGATAAACCCCGTCAAATGCCACTGGTGGACTGCGGATATAGACGAACTCGGGTTCAGGGACCAGTTCGATCTCGTGATATCGTCGATGACCCCGGCGATTAAAGACTTCGAGACATTCGAAAAGATGAACGCCTGCTCGAAGAACTACTGCTACCTCAGCCATTTCATCAGGAAAACCGACAACGAGGTTGACCCGGAGATCTACAGGGATATCCTGAAAACAGAGCCTCCACGCCGCAAGTCTGAAGGGACGATACCCGGATTCTTCTATATCTTCATGTACGTCTACCTCAACGGGTACAGTCCGCTGGTTACGATCAACCACAGGCAGCCGGAAGGCGATAATGGATGGAAAGACGCTGCAGAAAGAGCAATCGAATTTTTGGAGGCTGAGTATGACTGCACGGAATCGGTCAAATCGGAGATCATGGACTATTATGAAAAGAAGGCAAAGGCCGGGGAAGACCTCTTTGGATCGGATGTATTCATAGGCATGATGGCATGGTCGAAGGACAAGTGAACCGAAATATTATAACTCATAACCCGGTAATTCACTCCGAAATTATATTTTTTTAATACTCGCAAAATTTTTGCATACCCCCACATAACAGTTCGAATCTTCACTAAAATTCCGGCAGGGATAAAGATAAAGCGTCTTAAAAGAGATAAGAGATTGCCATTTTAAGGCAGACCGGAAAGATGCCTGCCTGGATCAGAAACGCGAGGGTGAACGATATGAATACGGAAAATGATCCCCGAAAAGTTATAGAAGTGATAAATCCGGCGGACGGTTCTACCATCGGGACTGTTTCTGCCGGAACTGCTTCAGATATCGGTGCTGCCGTCGATGATGCCTCCGGAGCACTTGCAAAGTGGTCGCCGCTACTTCCGAGGGAGAGGGGGAAGAAGCTCTTCAACGCCGCAGCGGCGATCAGGAAGGATAAGGACAGGCTCGCATCACTCCTGACGTCCGAGCAGGGAAAGCCGCTTGCCGAATCTAAAAACGAGATCATGGGCTGTGCAAACGTGCTTGAATACTATGCCTCAATCTCGGGATCGATCACAGGCGAGGCTCTTCCCAAGTCCGATTACGGCTACTCGTTCACTATAAAGAAGCCGCTCGGGGTCTGCGGTGCGATCATCCCGTGGAATATGCCGGCCCTGATAATGGCATGGAAGACCGGGCCTGCACTCGTCGCCGGAAACGCTCTGATCGTAAAACCTGCGACATCGACACCGCTTACGTGCATGGAGATGGCATCGGTAATACACGGGGCAGGGGTTCCTGAAGAGATACTCCGGGTGATCCCCGGAAGCGGGGATGAGGTCGGAAACGCGATCGCCGCCCACCCTGAGATAAGAGCGGTATCGTTCACCGGATCGACAGAGACAGGAAAACTCGTCGAAAAGGCAGCCTGCGGAACGGGAAAACACCTTACACTTGAGCTTGGCGGAAGCGACCCGATGATCGTATGCGACGACGCCGATATCTCTGCGGCGGCGGCAGGTGCGGTTGCCGGACGTTTCTATAACTGCGGCCAGACATGCACGGCCGTAAAGCGCCTGTATGTATTCGAAAGCGTTGCAGACGAGTTCATGAGGGTACTTGAACCCGCGGTTGCAGGGATAAAGATCGGAAACGGGCTCTCTCCGGGTGTAAGGATGGGGCCGATGAGCAGCAGCACGGGAAGGGAGAGGATCGAAGAGATCATAGACTATGTCCGTAACTCGGGCGACGGGGGGATCACAAGAGGCGGCCGGATCCCGGAAGGTGCAGAATATGAAAAGGGCTTCTTCTATGAACCTACGATCATAGCCGGAGTCTCAGGCGAAAGCAGGCTCATGAAAGAGGAGGTCTTCGGCCCCGTGCTCCCTGTTTCCATAGTCTCCGGGATGAATGAAGCGATAGAGTCGGCGAACTCGACGAAATACGGCCTCGGCGCCTCGGTCTGGACAAGAAACATAGGGCGGGCGACAAGGGCCGCAGAAGAGATCGACGCCGGTATCGTGTGGATCAACAGGCACTTAAAGATCCCCCCGGAGGTTCCGTTCGGCGGGGAGAAGGCAAGCGGAAGCGGAAGGGAAAACGGAATTTATGCACCGGAACGTTATATGACAGAAAAAACAGTCATAGTCTCGCCTTAATAGCAGGAAGGAACTCGGGATACAGGAACCTATCAATGAGTGATTTGAAGAAAGAAACTACGCGAATTACAGAAGAGCTTGACAATTTCATCGGCAGCTGCGATGCCGCAATATGGGGCTACTGCGACCTTTCAGGCATTACTAACCGTCCTTTCCCGGAACTCAGGAACGGGATATCGATGGGGATAAAACTGAACCCTAAAATAGTCCTATCCCTGAAGGAAGGGCCGGGAGAGGAATACACCCGTGAATATGACGAGGTCAATATCCGGCTGGCGGAACTTGCCGGGAAAGTTTCCGAATTTCTCAAAGATCTTGGATACAACGCCGGTTTCATACCCCCTACACAAAGTCTCAACGACCCGGAAAAACTCTATGCAAAATTCCCACACAAGACTGCTGCAACCTTGTCCGGTCTCGGATGGATCGGGAAGAACGCACTTCTGGTTACAAAAAAATACGGGTCTGCACTTAGGATCATCACGATATTCACCGACTCCCCGGTAACCACGGGAGATCCTGTTGTAAAATCATACTGCGGAGACTGCAACAATTGCAGGGAGCTCTGTCCTGCAGGAGCTGTACGGGGTGTGAAGTGGTCGCAGGGAATGTCGAGGGAGGAAATTCTCAATACACGCGGGTGCTTTGAATACAGCAGAAAAATGGGATACGAAGCCGGCCCGGGACATGGAGTATGCGGGAGATGCATCGTAGTCTGCCCGTGGACTGAAAAATACCTGAAACGGGAAGGCGTCCTGTAATCAAAACGGGGATTCCTGAAGATGAGTGTAAAAGTGGGCTGCCATGTTTCAATCGCCGGATCGATCGATCAGGCCGTCGATCGTGCAGAGAAGATCGGGTGCGACACCTTCCAGGTGTTCACCGGAAACCCGAGAGGATGGAATGTCAAGCCTCTCGAAGAGAATGCTGCCAAATCATTCAGGGATAAAGTGACTGCATCAGGCATCTCTCCGGTTATAGCTCATATGCCGTATCTCCCGAATCCCGCATCGCCGAAGGATGAGCTGTACGAAAAGTCATGCAGCGTCCTTCTACGTGAACTTCAGAGATGCGATACTCTCGGAATACCATATCTTGTCACTCATCCCGGAAGCCATTTAGGGAGCGGAAGAGAGGGAGGAATCGAAAGAATCGCAGGAGCAATCGATTCGGCACTCGCGAAGGATACGGGAAGCACCTGCATACTTGTCGAAAATACAAGCGGATCGAAGAACTCTATCGGAGGAAGTCTTGAGGATATTAGCGACATTCTGGATGCTGTGTCCGGCACCGGGAAGAAAAGAACCGGCGTCTGCTTCGACACCTGCCATGCATTCGCTGCAGGTTACGATCTCTCTGAAAAGTCCGGCCTCGATGATCTGCTTGACAGATTCGAGTCGTTGATCGGCCTTAAAAGACTGAAGGTCATCCATCTCAACGACTCGAAAGGAGCAGTCGGAGGAC
>NZ_KN360929.1:0-38158 GCF_000784355.1 Methanolacinia paynteri
TCCACATCCTCGTTGAAGAGATCGATATGGATGCCGTTCTCCCAGTCGAGCGGGACCTCCTCAATCTCCCCGGACTCAGGGTAGTAGGCAAGAACATCCGTCGTGTACCTTATCGGGTATGTCATTCCCCCGTTGTTCATACGCTCGATATATACTACGGATCCGTCAGGCTCCCATGCGATGGCATTTGTATCTTCGTAGCCTTCGGTCAGGTTGAAGAGTCCCGTTTCCTCCCCGGTCGACGTATCCAGAAGTACGTACCTGAAAAGGGCGCCGGACGTCCATTCCTCCGGGTTTTCCGAGGCCTTGTACAGTATGTACCTGCCGTCCGGCGACGGTGACCAGATGGTGATTACATCGTCGTTATCGGAAATAGATTCGGATTCACCTGTCAGTAGTGAATACTTTTTGAGAATCACAGGCTCCGGCATCTCGTCAAAGACGATCGTGTCGTCTTCGTATCCTGCGGTAATCGTCTCATTTGTTGACTCAGCATCCAGGTAGGCCAGTTCGTCGTTGTTTAACCACTGGAAACCGGAGAGCAAAGCTTCGGGAACGTTCTGCGGCTCAGTAACATCCATGTCATCGAACGAGACCACCTTAAGGATCGTATTCCCGCTTTCTTTTTGGGAGGCAGCATATGCTGCCTTTGTTCCGCCGGGTGATAGAGCAAACGAGAGAACGGTTTCCGAATCACCTGAGATTGAGCGTTCCACTCCAGTACCGAGATCGATCAGCATAAGCGTATTGTTCGTGAATTCCGGTGCAAGCTCGGCTCCGTCCGATTTCAGGTAGACAAGATAATTCCCGTCCGGTGAAAGCGATATCGGACCGGGAATATCCATATGGAGCAGCTGATCAATTGTAATCGTGCCGGTATCTTCTCCAGATGCGGGCAGAACCACAGTTAATGCAATAATTAACACTAAAAGAGAAAAACCAAGACATTTTCCCATGATACCAATTCTGTCATCATAATCAAATACCTTTTCTTTTTTTCCCCGATTGAAGGATTCAGTGCCCGATTTATGAGTCCCTACATTACCAAGGATCGAAATATGCCACAGAAATCCCTTAAAAGCATATGCAAAAATTTCTCTGTAATCCTGTATCCTGAATTGCAGGATACAGCCCGGCCAAAGGTGGTCTGATGGTAAAAAGAAAAGAGAATTTTTTGGCATTAACGGCAGCACTCGGTTTAATCTGTGCAATTATGGCAGCAGGGTGCACGGCAGGCATAGATCAAAAGGGAGACGGACAGGTTCAGGGAGCTGATCAGGCACCAGGAAAATCAACAGAAACTATTCAGTCGCAGATCCCGAAAGTATCCGTTTCGTGGAAGGACTTCTATCCGGACTATGACGACCGGACGAAATCGGAGATTATCGAAAAGGCAAAGGATGAGATCATGCAGGTCTTCCCGGATATCGACAGGTCATCGCTTAGTGGGAACTGGGTAGAGAGTGAAAGATACAACGATGCCGGGACAAAGCAGATCGGCTCTCCCTACATAGAGTTTGAGGATGTCACGTACGCATCCGGCGAAAGCAGGAACTACAAGATAAGAGTCGATCCCACCCGGATGAAGATAACATACTATTCACCGAATACCGCATATAACGGCCAGCCTGTAATACCCTACAATGAAGCAAAGCAAAAGGCGATAGAGTTCATAAGAAAGGCACAGGGAGGGGACTCGATCGTCGACGATCCGGATGCGATATCCTACTTTAAAAATGCATATTCAGAAGGAGAGCTGCCAATGGCATATGTCGTATATTACAAGACCTATAACGGTGTTGTTTACCAGGAAAATAGTGTTTCCGTGGATTATGACATGCGAAAGGACAAAGTAGAGAGATACTTCGACGATCTCACTGATCCCGAACTCCTCTCGGGCCTTACGATCCTTTCGCCCGAGCCCGATATCACATACGAAGAGGCCATACAGGTTCTTGAAGAGACGCTGTCAAAAAAATATAATCTGGAAGAAGAAGGGCTGGAATATATCACTCTTTCAAATTGCGACAGTTACCTGTCATGGTGGGATAACGACAATCTCGTCTATGCCGACGATCCGAAACCGTTGCCTCTTGTATGGGATATCGGCATGACCAGTACCGAAAGCAGAAAAGAGTATGAAGAGGAGAGAGTTGATCCCACCAGCGGCAGTTTTCGGATAGATGCACATACGGGAGAAGTAACCAGACTCGTATACGATGGGGATATCTTTGTCAAAACCTACGGGTATATGGGAAGCAGCAATCCGCAGTGATACGAATTATACTTTTTTTTCGCCGCGAGCAGTTAAAAGAATAGAATTTTGGAACGCCCGGATCTGGTCCGGGGGCTCTCCTCGTCCCTTTTACGGCTCTCGTGTTGATGTCGGTTCCCGTAATGTTTGGTAAGAACAGACGAAAGAGACAATCATCATTTTAATTATTGCTGTAGCTACCCCGGTGAATGCGGGATGCACGAATATGTGACAGAAAGAAATATCTGTCGCACCGGCACAGGTGAAGACATCTCACGGAAGAAGAAGGGATTTATTCATTCGATGGGATTTTGGCGTTCGATGGGATTTTGGCGTTCGATCCCTGCGAAGTGGGAGCCAACGTGAAAAAGTTCAACCTGACGGTCATTGTTGAATGAAATTTCAGCGAAACAAAAAAGAGAGTTTGAGTCAGGGATCCGGAGCCTTAGCGTCGTTCATATTTTCTATACATATAGTATACTCCAGCTCCGACCAAAAGGATCATAATTATTCCTAATAGTCCGACAAGGGAATTCTCCTTTACTGCCAGTCTTATGCTATCGGAAACCTCTTCCTGGTCGGATACCACATTAACTGTCAGTTTATACTCTGATGCCGCAATATCCGAAGGAGGCACTACATTTAATACGACAGTTGAACTTTCATCGGGTTCGATACTTGAAATTGTGGCCGGCGTCGCGGTAACCCTCCATCCGTCAGGGACAGTTGCATTGATCCTTACATTTGTCAGGGCGATCCCGTTTCCGTTGTTTGTGATCTTAACCGGAATATCCAACTGATCCCCTTTTGAGAGCTCATATAGATATTTTTCAGAGAATACCTGAAGATCCGCACTTCCTCTTATAGTCGCTTTAAGATCGGTCTCATACTCCATTCCGTCGGATGAGCTGATAACGGATTCGAACAGATATTCGCCTTTCGTAACCGAATACGGCATTATGGCTTCAAGATAGAGATCTTTTTCCTCTCCCGCATTTATGAAAACCTCGGATACTTCGCTATTTGAGTCTGTGCTCTCCCTGTATGTGGCGTACCATCCTTCAGGCATGTCTTTTGAAGATAGAGAGAATACATCGTCGCTTTTTCCGACGTTCATGAGTGTCATTTCATAAACCGGATTATCTCCAATCGACGAAGTGATTACAGGCGCCTTGACATCAATATCGAGGCCATAATTCTTTCTCTCGAGCAGTATCGTGCCGAGATCTTCGGTATAGCCGCTCTGAATGACAACATCGTCTATCTCCCGCTGCAGGTACCCGTCCTTCTCAACAACAAGCCTGTATGTCCCCTGCGGCAGCTCGGTTCTGATCTGGCCGTCCGACATCGACGAAACCACTCCGGTTGCATCTGTGTCTTTTCCTTCAAAGGCGGAGACCTGTGCACCCTTTATGCATTCGCCCTGCTCGTCTACGACCTGCATCTTTAAGACACCGTTTTCACCTTCATGAGTTTTATCGACTGTAATATAGAGCCAGATCTTTCCGTCATAGACCCTCACCCTGACAGGATAGGTATCTATCGGAGTATCGCCGGTGGTTTTAACAACTAACTGAATAGTATCAGACTCTCCTTCGGGGATCGAAAGCCGGTCGATTTCTTTGTCACCTGCATAAAAATTGAATTCCCAGTCACTTTCACCCACAAATGTCTCTGCATAAAGATTATACGAGTACTCAGGGGCTCCGATATTCTGGATCGTGAGATCGAAGGTTACTGTCTCACCGGCCTCAATAATTCTTCCGGGATATTTACAGGACAATTTGATCTTCTGGCCGTCCGAATCGTCGGCCATAACTGGACTGATTATGACAGTCACGAACAGAAGGGTTATAAAAATCAGTGCATACGCCCTTTTCGGGTAATATCTTTTTTTCATAATAAATTCCCCCCATTAATCTTTTTCGCTAAATCACAAATTTTAAACATAGAATTAATCATACATGCAAACCGGTTTTGGCTTCATTTTGAAGGAGAATCTCATAACCGGCATTAATATAATACCGGGTGGTTCTCCCGGCTCTTACGACTTCGATCAAACCGGAGTTTTCGAGCCTTTCCAGGTGCCATGTAATCGACGGGCCGGAGAGGCTAATTTCGCCTGCAATCTCTTTCCTTGTAATACCAGGACTGTTCCTGACAAGTTCGATGATCTTACTGTCATGCGGATTTTTCTTTATAAGATACAACATCTTTTCGTTATCCGAATAAGTGTCATTGTTCCTGAAATACCCGGATCTGCCGTTATTGGAATGCGGGGTAATTAATCCATAATACAAAAGCCTGTCGAGATGGTACTTGGCCATAGTCTTCGTTATTCCAAGTTCTCTTACGATTTCGGTAAAGCTGATTCCTGGTTTTTCTTCAACTATTCTATAGATCAAGTTGCGGTTTTTGTTTTCAAGAACATTTTTCCTGTTGACAAGTTTTATTCCGAAAAAGTAGGCTAATCCAGTAAATGCGGAAAACAGCAGGATTACAAAAACTTCCCCAAATATAGGAATATTATCGTAGATTAAACAGAAAATAATCATCTGCGGAGAATTTTCCCAGAAATCAATTTTTTGAGTTTCAAGCACTTCTCCCTCGGAAATATTGTGATCATAACCGGATGTCACAACATACCCTTTTTTTGTTTCAATGATATCGTCATTCCATGCAGCCGCTGGCATTGCTATGAATATGCCGAAAATAACTGTTAAAACGAATATTAAATTTACATTTTTTTTTGAGAGAGAAACCATTCTTGCCCACCCTTAATAAAAATCTAAATCATTCATATAAAAGTTTATGCTGCTATTACCTCCCAGTCATAATATTCTGTTCCAGATACCGAATATCCACGTACCCTGCCTTTCCAAGATCCACTTGAAAGGTCACCGGAGTTGGAGATCTCCAGATATATTCTTCCATCCGTAGAGCCATCAATCGAATCATGATAATACCCTAAATATGTTCCATCCGGTGTTACAACCTGAAGGCCAAGATCATTATCCGAATCGCCCCAGTCGACATCGTAGGTTATCAAAGTTTTGCCGGAACTCACATAGTTGCTGTGATAATTAATTTCGCCTTGGGTTATAGAATAAAGAGAACTCGCCAGAGCATTCATCGAAAGAACTCCTGTTTCTTCCTCAACATCATAACCAGATCTCACGATATAACCGTTTTTTTCCTCAATGATCTGGGCAGAAGCCGTCCAGGTTATCATCAAAGTACCGACTATTGCAATTAATAATAATCTGTTAATTTTTTTCATACGAATTATGAATTAATGATCGACTATAAAAATCTCTTACGCCACTATAGTCTACACATCCCTGGACATGAAATATATCTTCAACTGTCTGTTATTCAAATGCGGTAAATTATTTTTCAGACATGTAGAGGATCGTTCAACAAGACCTTTAACATATCAGCCTTAATTTTATCCGGGGCCTTTTGGGAGCACGACCAATCCTTAACAGGAGGCAGGACATTTACACTCAGCAAACTCACCTGAACATTAAACATTCTGCCATGCCTTCCAATCCCCATTGTACCATCTAAAATTCACTTGAAACCAGAACCAGATTCCAGACCACAAAACCAAAGACTGCATGCCAGTTACATTCTCAAGGATAGGATCGCACCCAATAGGGTCCATACTTTTTTTTAAGTCTATATTAAAGAATACTCAAACGGAAGATGTCTCTCTTTGCTGCCCCGCGACCAACTACTTCTTTTCAGGCATTTTCTATCGTATGTTCTGCGTGAGACTACACCGGAGATAAATCCACGTTTTTTTCATATTAATAAACGAGATTTCTCACAAACATGTAGACGATTGTTCAACAAGACGTTTAATATATCGAACTAAATTTTTCTTCGTGGGCAGTGGGGGGCACAATAATCCTTCACTGGGGACAGGGATAATCCACTGCCGGACACAGGCCACCTGTTGTCCGGGAGCACCCTGCCCCGCCTTGACAGGCCCCTGCGAAGGGACTTACACAACCCTGCAGGAAACCGCTACTGAAACAGTCGTTCCAGGCACTGTTTCATGAAAAATCCAATGGCGATTCCAGGCATCCGGGTTCTCCGAAATGAACCCATGCAAATTGTATCAATCATCCGGATTGACCAGACAGGAGCCCCTTCAAAATAAAATGCGTGTATGAACGGATGTTTCGCTCCGGTAGGCAAGTGACAAATTATTGACTCCGTAAAAAAGGCAGCGATCGTCCCTGCGCGCACGCATGACGGGAAATCACATATGATTTCCCTTTCCCAAAAAACTGAAACAAAGGTGAAAAAGAAATGAAAACATTCAATTTCAGAAAACTTGGCATCCTCCTTGTGATGATGCTTGTTGGCGGAATGGTCCTTGTAGGATCTGCGAGTGCAGTTACTAGCTCAACTTCTACAAATAATTACAGAGTTACAGCTGTAAATAATTGGATAAGCAGTCCCAATGAATTAGAGTATATTGGTACTGTAGTAGAGAAGAATGATAATTATGGAGCTATGTCACTCACGGTTCAACTTACAGGAGTAGATGTATACCAATCTCCTAAGTCATATAGTACATCTAATGCCTTCGAATTGAGTAGCGGATACCATTTTTATTCTGATTCCAATCCAACTACAACTCCATACCGCCCCACACTAACTGCCAGATTTAGTGCGAGAGGAGAATCAGGCACAGCGATCGCTATACTTTCTTGAAAGTAATAATCAAAGATTATTACTTATTTTTTATTAGAAATATTTTGACCAATTAGACTTCACAAAAATCCATAAAGGATTATTAGTAAAAAAATTCTTCAAGGTGTAAAAAATGGTTTTAAAAATCGAGCATTATTCTCTCTTATTAATAGTAGTTTTTATAATTACTATTCTTTCAGGAGGGTGTGCAAACAGTTCATATGATCCTGGTATAGAAAATCCCATCACTACAGTGCCAACCGCTGAACAAACGACTATTCCTGCAAGTTTATATGAAAACAGCACTCTTAAAGTAAAACTGCCCGGACCTATAGATCCTCCTGCTCCTCCGGTCTCTTATGATGACGAAACGAAACAAATGCTGGTTGAAAATGCTAAAAAAGAAATATTGAGAGTTTTTCCAGAAATCAAGGAATCATCATTAAACGATTATAAATGGGATGCAGGTAATTATGGCGGGTACTATGCTCCTGTAATAAAATTTGAAAATGTTGTCGATGAATCCAAAACAAAAGAAAGACTTGCAAAAGATAAATGGTTTACAGAACATATCGTAGAGATATCAGTTGATCCGGAAACAGGGCAAATATTGGATTATAAAGGACTTACCGGTTATTCAGGAACTCCCGAAGAGATCATATCATATGAGGTAGCTAAAGAACATGCAATGGATTTCTTTATAAATGCAATAGGAGAGGAACAATATAATGAAAACAAGGATAATTATTCCGTTTATGTAATGGATAATAAAATTGCATATAAAAACGATGCATTCACGACTATCAGTTTAATTATACACAATTCCCATAACGGGGTTAAATACATGGGTGACAGGGCTATAGTCGAATATGATTTGACAATCGATGCAGTTGATAACTATGTAAACTTCTTCAGGGACCCTGAATTCCATACGAAAATCACCACTTTGTCTCCTGAACCTGATATAACACTGGACGAAGCGAAGGAAATTTTTGAAGCGAAAATGAATGAAAATAACCCGGGGAAAGATCTTAAGATAGAATATCACGAAAATTACGAAGGTGCGGTCTTACCGTCGGGTTACTATTGCTCGCTTAACTGGCTGGATTCAGCGTATTATATGAATATCAGTGACGGTTATGTACGTGAGCCCCTCAAACTCGTATGGCGGTTCTATTTTAATACCGGGGATATGAGAAATAATCCATCTGAAACTGTCCGCCAGGTCTGTGTCGATGCACATACGGGAGAGATTGTGTATCTCAAATATAGAGATATTTGCATTCCTGCCAACATATAATTTTTAAGATTAGAGATCTATTTCAACCCCATTTAGTTCTACATTATAAAAAGCGTAGACGATCGTTCAATAAGATGTTTAAGGGATTCCAATTTATTCATTCATATGTAGACTGTCTAAGAATCGCGTTCATTTATCAGGGAGTAACCAAAGAAACATGAACTCTAGCAAAAATAAAAAAACAACATCCGCCACATAAATCCTATTAAGAAAGTAGAACAGACTAACAGTAAATTTGTTAAAAACTCAATTAAATCAGATTTAATCTTAAATGGGGGTAAATATGATAAAAACTGAAAACCTCACCAAGGAATACAACGGAAAAAACGCGGTCGACAACCTCAACCTCGAAGTCGGAGACGGGGAAGTCTTCGGTTTTCTCGGCCCGAACGGGGCGGGAAAGAGTACGACCATCCTGATGCTCACGGGAATGATCGAGCCCACCTCCGGTACATGCACGATAGAAGGAGTAAACGTTGCGTTAAATCCGCTCAAGGGAAAGGAGATCCTCGGTTACCTCCCTGAAGATGTCGGGTTCTACAGGAATCTCACCGGGTACGAAAATCTCGACTACCTCGGAAAATTCTACCCTATTGAAAAAAGCGAGAGGGAAGATCGGATCGAGAGACTCTTAAAAAGCGTCAGGCTCAACGGGGTAACCCAGAAAGTAGGCGAATATTCAAGGGGAATGAACCAGAGACTCGGGCTCGCCCTTGCTCTTTTGAACGACCCGAAGGTCGTGATCCTCGACGAACCGACTGCAAACCTAGACCCGGAAGGAGTACTCAGGTACAGGGAGATAATAAAAGAGCTGGAAAAAGAAGGAAAGACAGTCCTTATCTGCTCACATATCCTCTCCGAAGTCCGGGCAGTCTGCACGACACTCGGAATAATCTCGCAGGGAAAACTCGTTGCAAAAGGGTCCGTCGAAGAAGTCGAAGACGAACTCATCAGGCAGAGCGGCACAAGGCAGAAGATCGTTATCAAATCCATAAACCCGGATCTTTATGCAGAGATCGAGTCGATCAAAAATCCCGACATTCTTGAGATCGAAAAGACGAATGACCGTATCGAGATCTCGGTTGAAAGTGATATCCGGCCTGTCCTCGCAGAAAAATTAAAAGATCACTGCTCAGGAATAACAGAGATGTATCTTGACCGGCCGGTGCTTGAAGACTTATTTCTGAAGGTTTACAGGAGGGAATAGATATTGGATCTCACAAGACTAGCGATAATTTCCCAAAAGGAGTTCTCGGATCATATAACCAGTAAAAAATTAATCCTAATACTCATCATATTCTGTCTAATTCTTGCTGTAGAGACTGCAAACGGAGTTGCATCTTACAATGAAGCATTAGAAAAATATGCAAACGGCGATTCAACCGAAATATATCAACCGACTGCTGTAAGGGTATTTTTAGGAATTGTAAATGCCATAGGTGTTGATGGTCTTGGAATAGTCATAGGTTTAGCGTTTGGTTTCGACCTGGTCTCAGGCGAACGCGAGGACAGATCCCTGAAAACAATTCTATCACAGCCGTTATATCGCGATGAACTGATAAACGGCAAAGCAATTGGAGGCATTGTTGCTCTTACTCTAATCACTTTAGCAGGATTTGCAATTGTTTTTGCAGTAATGCTTATTTTGGGAATTGTTCCAAACATTAATGAGATATTCGGTATAGGGATAATATGGTTTTTGACCCTTTTACTTATAATTACTTCCTTTTCTTTATCATTAATGACCTCGGTGATTGCAAACACAAGCAGTGGATCTTTAATCTTGGCGCTGGTAATTATTTTTATTACGCTTCTTGTTATCCCCGTAGGTGGAGGAGCATTAGGTACCTATATTCTGTTTGGATCTCCTCCCGAGGAACCAACCTCAAATCTGGTTTCCTATGCTGAATATACTTCATACCAGGAAATGCAGGCAGATTACAATAAAGTAAGTGAAACAGTTCAAGATTTCTGTAATTTCTTTTCAATAAGAAGTGTGTATGAGGAAATAACCATCCCCATAACTTCACCATCTTCATATATTATAGAAAAAGTTGGCCTTGGTGAATTTTTTTCCAACCCGGATAGCGCAAAAAGCGTAGGAGAACCCACATTCTGGACCATAATAAAAGACAAATGGATAAAAGTCATTGTTTTTATTACCTGGCCCGTTCTTTTTTTTGGAATTGCTTACCTGAGGTTCATGAGGTCTGATTTAAGATGAGGAGGATGGATTATGGATTTACATAGAATAAAAACCATTGCTGCAAAAGAAGTCCGGGATCATATAACAAGTTCACGGTTTCTTGCCCTTTTGTTCCTGTTCCTGACAATTTGTGGCATATATTTGCTTAGGGAAACAGGCTGTTACCTGGAAGAAATTGGCAAATATGCTAGCAATCCAAATTATCCTCTATTTTACCTTCCATATTCTATCAATATTTTCGAAGGTATCCGGGGAGCACTTGGAGGAAGCTCAATATTTGGATCAATCATTGCAATTGCTTTGGGTTTTGATTTAATTACAAAAGAAAAAGAATCAGGATCTCTAAAGGCTATTTTATCAGTTCCTGTTTATCGGGATGAAATAATCAACGGGAAAGCCCTTGGCGGAATAATTGTAATAGCGATCGCAACAACTATTGTTTTCATCCTTGCACTTGCAATTCTCCTAATGCATTCGATAGTTCCTAGTATCTCAGAATTGGGTTATCTTTTTGTTTTTTGGATCTTCACTATCCTGTTCTTATCAGGTATCTTTACCATGTCCTTAATGATGTCTACTGTTGCAAAAAAAAGCGGAATATCCCTTATTTTTTCTTTATTGACCCTATTATTGATTACAAGCGTGATCTCCACAGTAGGAACCTTTACAGCGAATACAATTATCGGATCTGATCCTACTATCGAATACAATAATTTGGAAAATGTAGACTATGGAACATTGCATGAAGTATCCACAGAGTACTATAAAAAGAAAGAAGCAATTCTGCAATTTTCAACATATCTCACAATAAATGCAAATTATGCTAAGCTATCTTATGTCTTCCTAAAGCCTCAGAACAGCAAAGTAACAAATGCAGATAACCTGGATGATGAGCAGAGGAATGACAGAACACTGCCTCCCATAGGAGAAGTTCTTGCCCCAATGTGGGGTTATGTCCTCTTCCTGATTGCTTATCCCGTAGTCTTTTTCGGGATAGCCTATGTCAAGTTCATGAGGATGGATCTACGGTGATCCTCATATGAAAAATAAAAACACAATCCTTTCTTTTTTATTGATGATCACAGGTTTAGTTCTCATTAAATTGTCCTTCTTCTTTCACAGTCGCATCATGTAATCTATTGACTCGAAGGAATACAAAAAAAGAAAATCTTAACCAAACAATCAAACAGGATTAAACAAATTAAATCCCAAAAGCAAAACAGTAATCATTCCCAGAAAAGGAGAATCCGAAAGGGATTACCCTCGTTCTGTTCACAATCCTGCAGGCGTTGCATGATTCTGAAACAGTCGTTCCAGGCCCTATTTCATGAGAAATCCTAAGTCGGATCCGTGCAGCCTGCAAAATCATCCGGATAAACCTGCTCAAAACTGAACAAGGCTTAAAGACATTCTCGGCTTTATAACGTATAATAATTCCGATCATTACCAGTTCAGGACAGTACAGGAAAAAATAAAAAAATATCAAAAAAATTCAATTCTTTCTCTTTTCATCGATCTCTTTGTGAAGTTCTTCCATCCACCAGGCGGTCTTCACGCCGTCCTTCGGGAGTGAATCCTGCACGAAAGGCTTTATATCGATCACCGGGCTCTTATCGATCGCATCGAGACCCGAGACTTCAAGGATATTTCCCTTCCGGGCGTGGAGCTTCACTATGGTCATTAAGACAGGATTCGGCCTTGCCGGACTGCACGTGCAGAATATTCCTTTCTCAGGGTAGTCCTTTCTTCCCATCGGGTGTATCTTCTTAAGATTCCGGCCCTCATTCGTCACCTCATGACCCCAGAATAAAACGACGAGATGTGAATAATCCTCGACGCCGTCAAGAAGTTCTTCGTACTTTTCATCGACGATTATCTCTGAGATCTCGTCCCGCCTGCTCCGGATCTGCGAGACATTCTCATCATTTCCACCCTGCATCTCGAGGCCGTTCTTATCGGCAACGAGGAAAGGTTTTTCCACATTGTTCCTGACAATTCCAACCGGCCGGATAACAAATTCCCTGTACTCCGGGAGATCTCCCGGCATGTCATTCTCTATATTGGTATTCATAATTTTCAAATCCGTGTTACAGGGATTTAAGATACGATAAAAAAAGGGTTTTGATCCGTTCCGGGGGGAACGATCATGCAGCTTTCCCTGCCGGTTCGTCTTCCTTTACAATCCAGGAATACAGGAACACCGCGATGACTGCTCCAATGATCGGTCCTGCGACATAGATCCAGTACACCCCGACGACATCAGGGCCGCCAAAGATCAGGTCCGCAATCATCGGCCCGAACGAACGTGCGGGATTGATCGACGCACCTGAAATATTGCCGATCGTCGTGATGATCCCTGCGACCGTAAGCCCGATTGCAAGACCGGCGAATCCAGGCGGTGCATTTTCATCCACAGCCGCACCCATGATAATGGTCATGAGAAGGAAAGTTCCGATGATCTCCGCAAGGAGGGCCTCCCAGACGGTTATGCCGGTGAAAGGGGCGGTTGCACCCAGGCCGCCGACAGTAATCGCTTCGGGACCGACAGACAGTGCGAACAGGATACTCCCCGCAAGCGCCCCTATGAGCTGTGCGACGACATATGCGACCATATCCTTTACAGGAAAGAGGCCCTTCGCCCAGAGAGCGATCGAGACCGCCGGATTGATATGTGCGCCGGATACCCTGCCGAACATATAGATAACAGCCATCACGGTGATGCCGAATGCGAGTCCTATGGCGAGCCAGTCGCCGAGACCGCCGAGCAGGCCGATGCCGATATTGAAGACATTGGGAGTCTTCTCTCCTTCAACCAGCATCAGGGTCATCGCCGCCGCACCCGCACCGAAATAGACCAGGAGCAAGGTCCCGATCAGTTCGGCGACCGAACGCTTCAAAAGCGACACCATCCGGATCACCTGCCCTTTATCGCTTCAGAGCAGTAGGGGCACAGGATTCTCGGGAGCGTCTTAGATACCTTCTTGGAGGGGAAGGGGTAACCTCCCTCCCAGACCTCCTGCTCCTCGCGGATCGCATGCTCCATGCAGAGTCCCATTCCGCAGACGATACATATCGCTACCGCTTCGGTATCCTTCCCCTGCTCGGCGCAGATATAGCACTTCATAATACAGCCCTCTCACCTTCTCAAACCGCGTTCCTGTACTCGCAGTACTGGTGCCTGAAGTCGACGCAAGATGCCGATGCACAGTTCTTGCATGCACGAACCGGGGCCGCCGCCGTCTTCTTGTCGAGTGCGATGAGGTTCGTCATCATCGTCGCCGTAACCGGTTCGGACGTAAGGAGACACGGGTAGTCGGCGAGGCTCATCATCGCCGCGAACCTGACCGTGATCGCACAGGCGGGGTATACGTACCGCTGCGGGTTCTGGATCACGTCATGATTGTCGACAGGCGACAAGTCGATCGGCAGACCGGACACCTTCGGAGTCAGCGGTGCATCCGATCCGGCTTTCGTTTTTCTGGCATGATCCATGATGTGCCAGCCGCGGAAGATCATATCCATGAAATCGCAGTTGTGAAGCTCGGCGGCCGCACCCCTCGTCGGGTAGAGCTGGACATAGTTGTGGAACCTTCTCGTCAGGAACTCCACGACCGCAGGGCCGTTGAATCCGTCGAGTTCGAGGATGTATTCGGCCGCAGCGGCGGTAGATCCCGTCGCAAGAGCGAGGAGCTGATCGTAACCGCTGAACTTGTCGATATTCTGGCGGAGAGTATTCTCCATGACGTCGGTGCCTGCCTCGATAATTCCCATCACCATGTCGTCCTTGCACATGTTGAAGGTCGACTGCGCGATGTGGTGGGCGATATCTCCCACACAGTACGCCGGAACAGTCACGATGTTGGCATAATGAACCTCGTCGTCGATCGCCTTTTTGACGTAAGGCTCCATCTTTCGCCTGTACTCCTCCATGTACTTCGCCGGGTCGAACGAGCTCATTCCGGCGGACTCCATCAGTTTGACCTGTGCGGCCATCGGTTCGTCGTAGATGAACTGGAGCTCGTTGATCTCCTTGTCAACCGCTGCGGCAAGGGTTCCGCCGTTCTCGATATCGTGAGCGAATACGTCTCCCACACCGTAGGACGTATTCATTCCCCACGACTTCGCCGCAAGGATCGCCTCCTTGTGATCGGTCGGGATATCCGTCTTTTTCAGGATCTGGTTCACGACATTGGATGTGCTCCCTGGTATAAGTGCGAAATCCACGACACATGTCGGGCCGTAGAATCCTGCATACCTCCTGGCCGATTCGAGCCCGATCAGCGCCTCGGATTTTGCGATCTCTTCGATGAACTTATCCACGCTCTTCCGGAAGCTCTCGTCGAGATCGTAGAGAATCTCCAGGACGGCCGGTGTCTGGTAATGCTCGACGAACGGGTCGTCCTCGGGCCGGACATAGTCCGTAAGGGACGTAAGAGTGTCATAGTGGGCGTTCACCGACTGGACGTGAAGATCGATCACAGCCTCCGACTGGCCGTCTCCGGCTTTCATCTTGTTCACGGCATCAACATACGGTCTGCCGTCCTTCACTTCGAACTTCTGCCCGCGTTTCCTCTGGAGAACAGAAAGATCCGCACGTTGCGCACCCATTGCTTCATCGATAATTTTTTTATACAACTTCATCTGCTTTCACCTCTGTTTATAGTGAAGGGAAGGGAAAGATAGGATATAATACTTTTGCAACCTGAGAAGTTCCATAAATATTACAGGACATATTTCGCTTAAAATTAAATATAACAAAAAATTAAGGCGAATTTTATTTTTCCACGAAAAATTAATAAGATATATCGATTTTCATTTGATTCCGGCCGGAATACCTGAACGATAGTGCCAGAACACAACCGCCAGCAGCACGTACGCAACAGGGCATGCCCACCCGAATTCACCGAGCATCATATCCGATGCAGGAGTTGAGACGGTAAGCATCGGATAGAACTGCTGGATGAAATAGTTCCAGAAACCATGAAAGAGGATCGCCGTAATCACGCTCCCTGACTTCAGCCTCAGCCATGCAAGTATAAGGCCGGCACCCATGACGGAGGGAATGAATACGAGAACCGAATACCACAGCGGACCTGCACCGTTGTAAGTCGAGAAGAGTATCAGGGGAAAATGCCAGACTGTCCATATCGCACCGCTGATAAGCGCAAGTTCGGTAAATCCCATGAACTTTGCCATCTCGGGGACCAGGAGCCCTCTCCAGCCGATCTCCTCTCCTGCGGCAGCAAAGATATTGAGACAGAGTGAATAAGCAAAGGCCGGGATATACGCGAGACTGAGGATCGTCGATGCCATATAAGAATTGAATCCGGCAATGCCCGACACCCAAGCGGCCCCGAAGATCAGCAGGCCGACTGCTACGGGAAGCCCGAACGCGATGACCTGCCATCTGTATTCCCCGATACAGAACCCGAATCCTTTCAGGTTTCCCTGGAAATAATAACGGGTAATCAGCCCGGCAATACCCGGGCACCACATGGTGAATATGGTAGCCAGAACAAGACCCAATCGGTCTCCGGCAGAGGTGTATTTTGTAACAAAAATCCAGCCCACGACGCTCAAGGCAAACGCAAGAACCAGAAAGAATGCCACCTTTTTTCTCGCCGCCTTCTCAGGACTGTCCTTTTGATCCGGACAAAAGGTCCCGGATATACATTTCATATTCCATAATTGCCGTTTTACTGTTATATCCTTTGCAGGAGGAGTGGCGGCATGTTTTGTCCGGTCAGTATTTAAGCCCTGAAACGAATCTCTTTGCAGTGACGGGAAAATGAGCCGCAGGGTCAATCTTGAAGCAATTGCATACGAAACCATGGAGAGATACGGGTTCAATCCCTTCTATCCCGCAACGGTGATCAGGGAGACCGATTCGATCAAAAAGGATGACTGCGAAAACAATAGCAACAGCCTAGGAATAAAAGATCTGAGACGTCTGATGTGGTCCTCGATCGACAACTACGACTCGATGGACCTCGACCAGATAGAATACTGCGAGAGAGGAGAAAACGGCGAGATCAATGTAAAAGTCGCGATCGCTGACGTCGACATTTTTGTCCCCAAGAATTCGGAGACCGACAGGTTCGCGGCATTCAACGGTACTTCGGTCTATACGGGAGTAAAGACATTTCCGATGCTTCCCGACAGGCTCTCGAAAGGGATCTCGTCCCTTCTCCCCGACGACTGGCATTCGGCAATTGTAATAGAATACGCGGTCCTCCCCGACGGCTCGGTGAGATACGGGGAACTCTACAGGGCGCTTGTGGCAAACAGCGCCAAATTAATTTATGAAGAAGTCGGCGACTGGCTCGAAGGGACCGGACCGGCGCCGGGGAATTTTGCAGAGATACCGGGCCTGGCAAAGCAGGTGAAGCTCCAGTACGAGGCAGCAAAGCGGCTGAAGGAATTCCGGAGAAGGAGCGGTTCTCTTGAATTGGAAACACCGGAGGCCGAGGTTGTTATGAACGGAAACCAGGTTGCGGATATTGTTGAGCAGAAACAGAACTCAGCCCGCAACCTGATCGAGGAGTTCATGGTCGCGGCCAACAAGACCATAACCGCTTTCCTGGAGAGGGCGGGAATCCCGATGATCCACCGGATCGTGAGAACGCCCAAGCACTGGGACGGGATCGTATTCACAGCGATGGAGCTCGGCGAAAAACTCCCGGGCGAACCCGACGGGAAGGCGCTGTCGAAGTTTCTCATCCGGCAGAGGGAATCCGATCCCGAACGGTTCCCGGATCTTTCGCTTACGATCGTCAAACTCATGGGCGCTGGCGAATACGTCGCCTTCAGGCCGGGAAAAGAGCCGGTCGGCCATTTTGCTCTTGCGGTAAAGGACTACACGCACGGAACCGCCCCGAACAGGCGCTATGTAGATCTCGTCATACAGAGGCTCGTCAAGTCCGTTCTCGACGGAAAAAAGAGCCCGTACAAATACAGGGAGCTCGACGATCTCTCCGAATGGCTCTCCGAGAGGGACCAGATGGCAAAAAAGGCCGAGAGATTCATGCTTAAAGCTGCGGCAGGAGTTCTTCTTCAGACAAGTGTCGGCAGGATCTTCGATGCGATGGTTACCGGTGCATCACAGAAAGGGACATATGTGCGTATCCTCGATCCTCCTGTCGAAGGAAAGGTGGTTCAGGGCGGAGAGAAACTGTATGTAGGCGAGAAGGTGCAGGTCCGCCTGCTCTCCACCAGCCCGGAAAAAGGGTATATAGACTTCGAGTATATCGGCGGCAGGAGATAACGAATTTCAGAAAATTAGTTATATCATCTCCCCTTATCTCGATCTATGAAAACGATATTAAGGACAACCCAGGGCGATAACGGAATTCTTGTTATCTGGCTTTCCGGAGACGATGCCGAATCGAAGCTGTTTTTATACGAAAAACTCGTTGAGATGAATATCAACATCGGCGATCTGCTCAATCACCCGGAATATTACGGTGTGACCGACGACGGGTCGGAAGTAAAGAGAACCGACTTCTGCATGCCCGAACTCCATGATAAATGCGAGTAACGGATAATATTATAATCCGTAAAAGGCAAGATCCAACTATGGAACAGATAATCGATGCACGGAAGAGCTTCAACGGGATACAGGTAACATACGCCACCGATGAAGAAATCGGCAACGCCGGCACAGAGCTTTTCTCCTATGAAAACCTCATCGACATGCGTATAAATGCCCTGGATCTGCTTGACAACCCGCTATTTTACTCATTCGATCCTATCGGCCCACGCATAGTCAAAACGGTCGAATAAAAATTAAATTGAAAACAAAGTCGACATCAGCGGGTATATTCCCGGGGAGTGGGATTCTGACGGCCGTTCTATCGTAACTTATATCAAACCGCCACTTTTTTTCCTTACAAAGACAATCGATATAATAAATTATTTCATGTCGCTCTGCTTCATAGTGCAGAGCTGGTCATATGGAGTTGATAAATGCACAAAGTCCTTATAATCGGTGCCGGCGGTGTAGGCAGCGTTGTGGTTCATAAATGCGCCACACAGCCGGATGTTTTTAGTGAAATAACCCTTGCAAGCAGAACTTGTGAAAAATGTATCGAAATTGCAGAATCCGTCAGGAAACGAACCGGACAAAAGATCCGAATCGAGAAGGTCGATGCGGACAGCGTCGATGAACTGATCGGACTGATATCGAAGACAAATCCTTCTATTGTTATCAATACCGCACTTCCCTATCAGGATCTTACTATTATGGAGGCCTGCCTGAAGACCGGAGTTTCATATCTCGATACTGCAAATTACGAGCCTCCTGAAGAGGCGAAATTCGAATACAGCTGGCAATGGGCATACCAGGAACAGTTCACCGAAAAAGGGCTTACTGCAATACTCGGATGCGGATTCGATCCCGGTGTAACGAATATATTCTGTGCATATGCGAGAGACAAAATATTCGACACTATTGAATATATCGACATTATAGACTGCAATGCCGGCGATCACGGCCATCCATTCGCAACGAACTTCAACCCCGAGATTAATATCCGCGAAGTTACACAGAAAGGAAAATACTGGGAAAACGGCGAGTGGAAGTATATCGAACCGCTCTCCGAATCGATGATAATAGACTTTCCCGAGGTGGGGGAGAAAAAGGCGTACCTGCTCTATCATGAAGAGGAGGAGTCCCTTGTCAAAAATATTCCTGGCTTAAAGAAGATCAGGTTCTGGATGACGTTCTCCGACGAATACCTGACCCATCTCCGCGTCCTCGAAAATGTCGGGATGACCGGGATAGAGCCGGTGGAGTTCGAGGGGCACAAGATAATTCCGCTCAAATTCCTGAAAGCGCTCCTTCCCGATCCATCGTCCCTTTCCGAAGGCTATACCGGAAAGACGAGCATAGGTTGCATCATCGAGGGGCTCAAAGACGGAAAGAGGATCAGGAAGATGATCTACAACGTCTGCGAGCATGAAAAAGCACACGACGAAGTAGGGGCACAGGCGGTGAGCTACACTACAGGAGTGCCGGCGGCACTCGGTGCAGAGATGTTCCTACGCGGGATCTGGAACAAACCCGGCGTCTGGAACGTGGAGCAGTTTGACCCTGTTCCTTTCCTTGAAAAGCTTGGAGAAAGAGGGCTACCCTGGAAGATTACGGACCTTTAAAAAATGAAGAGCAAGATCGATCTAAGACACGAAAGGTCCGGGGTACTGCCGGATCTCTCCGGGATAAAGACGCCGTGCTACCTTCTCGACCTCTCGGCACTGAAGAGCAACGGCGAGATCATCTCGGAGGTTGCGAAGGAGAGCGGAGGAAAGGCACTCCTTGCACTGAAGGCATTTGCGGCATGGCCGGTCTTCCCGGAGATCAGCAGTTATTATTCGGGTACATGTTCTAGCTCTCTCGACGAGACGAGACTCGGCTTCGAGGAGTTCGGCGGAGAGGTGCATGCATTTTCGCCGGCATACAAGGACTGCGAGATTGAAGAATATATCAGGATGTGCTCGCACCTCTCATTCAACTCGCTTTCACAGTGGGAGAGGCATAAGCGAACGATCCTCGATTCTGAGAAGAAGGTCTCCTGCGGGCTTAGGGTGAACCCGGAGCACTGCGAGGTAGAGACCGCGATATACAACCCGTGCAGGCCGGGATCGAGACTCGGGATCAGGGCGGGCGAGTTGGAAAAATTCGATTTCGAAGGGATCGAAGGGCTTCATTTCCATGCACTCTGCGAGAACAACGCCGATGCACTCGAAAGAACGCTCGATGCATTTGAGGAGAGATTTGCACGCTATCTCGACGGGATGAAATGGGTAAACTTCGGAGGCGGGCATCATATTACAAGAAAGGATTACGATACCCAACTCCTCGTCGATCTGATAAAAGAGTTCAGAAAGAGATGGGGATGCGATGTCTATATCGAACCCGGCGAGGCCTGTGCACTTAACGCAGGGTGGCTGATCTCGGAGGTCGTCGATATCAAGGACAACGACGGAATGATCGCAATAGTGGACGCATCCGCAACTGCTCATATGCCGGACGTTTTGGAGATGCCCTACCGCCCGTATATCGTCGGGTCGGGAAAGCCGGGAAAGAAGAAATACACCTACAGGCTCGGCGGCCCGAGCTGCCTTTCCGGCGATGACATAGGGACCTATTCCTTCGACTGCGAACTGAAGCCAGGCGACAAGCTGGCGTTCACCGACATGGCGCACTATACGATGGTGAAGAACACCACGTTCAACGGGATCAGGCTCCCGGACATTCTTCTATGGGACCCAGAGAAAGACTCGATCGAAGTTCTCCGAACCTTCGGGTACGAGGACTTCAAATCGAGACTCGGATAAACCTCTTTTTTTGCCGCAATAAAAATACAGATAGACAGGGATGAGACAATAGTCCGTAAAGGCTTGGATCATGCCGCCGTTTGAAGCCGGGGATGTCAAAAGATATGCCGTCTTCGTCGTACTCACAGCCGTTGCGGTTATCATCTCAGCCTACGCCGTATTTCTCCTTCAGAATATCCTGATAATATTTCCTGCAGACCATCCGCTCCCCCTCGCAGTCGCAACAGAGATCTCGTTGCTGGTTCCGGTAATGATTGTTCTTTTGTGGAAATACTTAATGACAGGAAAAGGAATCCTTCAGTTGGCAGGAGTCATTATAATCTTGTGGCTCGCCCCGCAGGTCACTTTTGTACTCGACGTTGAAGCGGAATACGGAGCGGTCAAGGAAGATTACAGGATATTTGCCGAAGAGCGGCTCGATGCCGCAAACGATCAATCAGCTGTCGCATGGAACATATCGAAAAGATATCTCGATTCATTTTCATCCTCGGGAAACGACATCAGGAGCCCTGTTCCGGTGCGGAGCATATTTCCCGGAAACGGTGTGTATGCGTTTCACCTGCTGTTGTATCATTATCTCTTCGATATGAACGGCCTCGAAAAGCTGACCGCAGTTGACGGCAGAGGAAACTGCAGCGAATATGCCGTGGCCGTTGCATTCCTCGTGAACAGGACGATGAATCTCCCGGCACGGTTCGTGATCATGTACGGCTACGATCATAAGTTCGCGGAGGCACTGACGGAAGACGGATGGATAATTCTCGACCCATTAAAAACAACATCGGACAGGCCGGTCGGGGCGGAGGAATATGCAGAATATCTCGGGAGTTCAAAACCGGCGATATACGAGCAGGTAACAGGGATCATTTCGGTGGACGGGGAGAATCTCTCATCGGCTCACGGCTTCTGATCTCTCCTTTCAGATCTTCCGGAGATCGAAAACCCATCTCGCGACACCCTTCGCAACGTTGCCGCAACGGCGGACGGAGATTGACTCCAGGCCGGATCTTTCATACGACTCACTCAGCCCTTCGATCTCGGAAGGTCTTTTGAATGTATAAAAATGAATGAATCCGCCTTTCTTCACGCAGGACGCGGAAAGGGGCAGGGATTCGTCAAACCCGTAGGGGGCTGGGACGATTGCACGATCGAATTCCTTCGAAAACACATTTGGAATATCATGTACATCCCCGCGGACAATCTCAAGGCTCCCGCTGACATCGTTTAACTCCACGTTCTTCCCGAGCCACCCGCAGGCGGCCGGGTTCATCTCAAATGCGTAAACTTTCGCACCCCTCTTTGCAGGCGAGATCGCGAACGGCCCGACCCCGGCAAATGGGACCAAAACACTCTCGTTTCCGTTTACCATCCCGGCAACCCGCATCCGTTCGGTGCAAAGCCGCGGGTTGAAGAACGAATCCTTAAGATCCACCATATAAGAAAATCCCGACTCCCTGTGAACGGTAACAGTCCGAGGATCGCCATAGATCACCTCAAAGCCGGGGACCCTGAAGTCGCTCCCGGCGGAAGCCGTACGGTTGAGAACGGTCCTGACATTCTTTCTCTTCCCGGCAATATAAGAGACAATTTCGCTGTAATAATCTTCATATTCAGCAGGTATGTTTACGACCGCAATATCCCCTATTACATCGAATCCCGCGGGAATTCCTTCCGGAAGGCAGGGGTTGCCGCTGCATTTTCCTCTCTTCTGCCGGGGCATGATATATATCGTATAATATCTTGAATTCGGGATTAGTAACATTTTCCGGATAAAAAAGGCAATTATGATATACAGCCGCGACCGATAAAGGGAGTACAGATGGAGAAGAAAGTTCTAAAATACATTACCGACATCGAGGTCGTGATCTATCTCGCCCTCATGGTCATCCTGATGGTTATCCTCATCTTTTCAACCCTTGAACTCGCTTATCTGATAATAGATGCATTGTTCTTTGACGATACGATGTTAAAGCTCGAAACAAAGGGAATTCTTGCCTCATTCGAGTTCTTCCTCTTAATCCTCATCGGCCTCGAGCTCATGGAGACGATAAAATCGTTCCTCGAGACACGAAAGATACAGGTAGAGATCGTTATCATACTTGCAATAATCGCCGTCGCAAGAAAGATCATCATAATAGACCCGATGACAATCTCGAACGATATTCTTCTTGGAATAGGTGTGGTCATATTCGCACTGACAGCCGGTTATTTCTTCATAAAAAAGGCCGATTCATTGACTCCGGAACGTGCAGCAGAACCAAAAAAAGAATAATTAATTTTTTTATTTTATATTTTTTTCAAACCCGTCCGAAATCGTCGTCGAACCTGACGATGTCGTCCTCTTCCAGGTACTCGCCGATCTGGATCTCGATTACTTCTAAGGGGATCTTACCTGGATTTCCGAGCCTGTGAACGACTCCCTGGCCGACGAATGTGCTCTGCCCCCTTGAGAAATTCATGACCTTGTCACCGAGCTGCACCTCTGCGGTTCCGCTCACGACTACCCAGTGCTCGCTCCTGTGGTGGTGAAGCTGGAGGGAGAGTGACTTCATCGGGTTTACCGTCACCCTCTTTATCTTGAAGAACTTCTTCGATTCGAGTATCGTATACGAACCCCAGGGACGGTGGACGGTCAGATGATACTTCGTGATGTCATCACCGCGGCCCGCATATATACCGACAAGCTCCTTTACCGATTCTGTATTGTCAAGGTCACAGACCAAAAGTGCATCGCCGGAATCGATAATCGCTGTGTTTTTCATCCCGAGGACTGCGACCTTTTTGTCCTTCGAATAGACGAAGTTGTTCTCCGAACCGACAAACTCCGCATCGCCGGCATTCCCTTTCTCGTCCTTCCCCGAGTTTTCATAAAGGGCCCTGAAGCTCCCGAGATCGTTCCATCTCAGGGCCAGCGGGACGACCGCAACCCTGTCGGATATTTCGAGAAGACCGTAATCTATCGAGATCGACTCGACCTCAGAGTAATCGGGATGAGGCCTTTCGAACTCTTCATACATGTTAGGCCGGTACTTCTTCAGCTCCTCGAAGAAGACTTCCGGGCTGAACAAAAACATCCCGCTGTTCCACAGGTAACCGGAATCCATATACTCCTTCGCCTTTTCGGGCCCCGGCTTCTCTTTGAACTCTTTTACGGCAAAACCGCCGTTGAGGGCTTCCCCGGGTTTTATATAACCGTAACCGGTGAGGGGGGCGGTCGGCTTAATCCCGAACACCACGAGGTTTTCTTTTGCAAGAGGAGCGGAATTCTTTATTATGTCCATAGCCTTTTCATCGAGGATATGATCGCTCGGGAATACGGCCACCGGAATATCCCCGAAGATGTCGTACAGAACACGGACGCCCCATGTTATTGCAGGGAGAGTGTTCTTACCTTCGCTCTCAAGGAGGATCCGGCTGTCGTCTATCGAATAACCCAATTCCTCTACCTGGTTCTTAACGTGATACCTGAAGTTTTCGTTCGTAACAACTACGATCTCCTCCGGGGACGAGATCCTGAGAGCTCTTGTATATGTATCCTGGAAGAACGATGTTCCGTTCAATTTGAGGAACTGTTTCGGGAACTGCTCTCTTGAAAGGGGCCAGAGCCTTGTTCCGACTCCTCCGGCAAGAATAATTGATCCTATCGGGATATTCGTCACTCTCCTACTTTATTTTCTACCGAATGAAAGATAAATCAATTCCATTCGCCGGGATATTTATAAATTGTCCGGCGAAGTCATATCATATATAGGAGTTGGAGAAATGAAGATCGGAACATTCCTTATCGCAGCCGCGATGCTTGCCCTGCTCGTATCTGCAGGATGCACGGATTCTGGCTCGCAGTCTTCAGGCGGGGGGTCGTCGTCCGGAAATTCGGATGGTCTCACCTACTCTCTTTCATCCGGCCCGGTTCAGCACTACAGGTCGGACGGGACATGTTATTACAGGGTTGAGACAGTCGATGTCAGGAACAACGGAGCGGACGACGCACGGAACGTCGTCGCAAGGTGCAACCTTGTCGATCCCTCGACAAATGAAGTCGTCGATACGTACAGCAAGTACTTCGAAGTGATCGAGGCAGGGGATCACCAGGGCTTTTCGGTCAGTCTTAACGGAGAATGCGGAACTGCATACAAACTGGAAGTCGAGATTTCGAGGGATGAGAAATGAAAATTCTTGCACTGCTCGGGAGCCCGAGAGGGAAAAAAGGCAACACCTACAGGCTGATTGAATCGGCACTGAAGGGAGCCGAAGATGCGGGAGCGGAGATCCTTTTCGTCGACATCACCGAGATGGACATCGGCTACTGCACGGGTTGCAGCACATGCTACTCCACCGGAAGCTGCATACAGGGCGACGATTACGAGGATATCCTCGACCTGATCCTTGAAAGCGACGGGATAATACTTGGATCTCCGGTTTACATCAACTCGGTTACAGCACAGCTCAAGACGCTATTCGACAGGATGCCCGACGTGGTCCACTGCCAGATGCTTCTCGGCAAATACGGATTTTCCGTATCGACCGCCGGAGGAGGAAACGCCGACATCGTATGCGACTACATGAACAACACTCTCCAGGTCATGGGCGCGAACACGACGGAAGACGCGTACGCGGTTTTAGCCGAAGGAGACGAGGCGTTCGGGGATGCCTGCAGAAGATCCTACGAACTTGGAAAGGATCTCGTCGCTGCCATCTCGGAGAAGAGAGTCTACCCGGAACAGGAAGCTTTTCACGACAGGATGCACGAGAGAATGAAGAATCTCGTCTTATTCAACAAGGACGAGTGGACGCACGAATACGATTACTGGAAAGAGAAAGGCTGGCTGTAGATAATTTTAATCGCCCTTTCCGGGCGATACTTCTTTCAGTTTTTCTTCGAGATTTGCCGCATGGGAGCCCATCCAGTAGAGCTTTCCGCAGACAGGGCACCATGCAAATTTTTTGCCGGTTTTATCTTTCGGGGCATAGCTGCATCCGTCGATCTCGTCCTGCTTCGCTTTCCGTAATACATGGTTGCAGACCGAGCACCGGTGCATTCTGAGAGTCAGGTCGGGATCGATCAGGCCCTCTTCGACTAGCTGCCTCACCTGCCCTACCGCGTCTTCGGAGTTCAGGAATACGCACTCGTCCCCGCGGCACGACAGCTCCCTGTCCCTCGTGAGAAGTATCCGCCCGTCGGATCGTGCAATTCCGAGCAGGACCGTGTCCTCGCGGGTATTCCCGGGCTCGAGCGTATCGGCGGAAAGTGTATCGTAGTCCAGAAACCTCAGGTACTTTGCAAGCGTTCCGAGCATCCTGTCTGCCAGAAATGAATTTTTCATGGTTCAAAAAAATAAGAACAGATCATTTTACATCAGTCACTACCGGGATCTTCGCTCCGCATTTGCTGCATCTCGTCCCTTCAAGACCTACAATCCCGGCGGAAAAACCTGATCTCTCTATCAGCAGGCTCCCGCACTCGGGGCAGTAGGTGTTATTGTACCTGTGGGACGCGATATTTCCCGTATATACGTACCTTACCCCTTTTTCAACAGCCATATCGTGGAGCTTTTCGAGCGTATTCACGGGTGTCGGCGGAATATCGGTCATCCTGAAATCCGGGTGAAAAGCGGTGAAGTGCATGGGCACGTCCGGGCCGAGGTTTTCAAGCACCCAGTCCACAAGACCGGTCATCTCCTCCATGCTGTCGTTTACACCCGGGATTACGAGGGTCACGGTCTCGATATGCATGCCGAGCTCCTTCGCCCTGATCGTCGAATCGAGGACCGGCTGTAGGCGGGCGCCGCAGATCTTTTTGTAGAATTCGTCGGAGAAAGACTTCAGGTCAACGCTGAATGCATCAAGCATAGGAGAGAGATCGTCGAGGGCTTCCTCGGTCATGTAGCCGTTGGTCACGTAGACAGTCCCGAGGGACTCCTTCTTCGCGAGGTTTCCCATGTCCTTTGCGTACTCGTGCCAGATCGTCGGTTCGTTGTATGTCCACGCGATGCTCCGGCACCGGGCAGAGAGCGCCCTCCGGACGCCTTCCTCCGGAGAGATCGTCCTGTACATCCCGGTCAGGTCGTGGTCCTGCGAGATCTGCCAGTTCTGGCAGTGTGTACAGTGGAAATTGCATCCAAGCCCCCCGAGGGAGTACACATTCGTCCCGGGAAGGAAATGGTAGAGAGGCTTCTTCTCGATTGGATCTACAGCTTCGGCGACTACCTTTGCGTAATTTTCCGCGTAGAGAGTTCCGCCGCGGTTTATCCTCATCCCACAGATCCCGCTTTTTCCTTCGCCGATCCTGCACCTGTGGCTGCACACCCTGCACCTGACGGCGTCCTCCTCGATTTTATCATATAATTCTGCAACATGGGACATGGATATCACAGCCTCCGGGTTTTCCTGTTACGTTCTTTCCCCCGGGGATCATATTATTGTATTGATCATTGTATTGATCCTCGAGACACCATGAAATTAATTTTCACTGCAATCGCCAGACTTGAATAATTATATTTCATTGGAGGCAAATAATTCAGCCAGAATGAAAAAGATTGTCCTGTCAGTCGGAGGTTCGATTCTTGTTCCGTCGCTTGAATCCAACAATATCAGTAAATTTTCCGGAATCCTGAAGGAATTGTCGAAAAAGTATGCCGTCTATGTAGTCGTCGGAGGAGGGGGAGAGGCCCGGAGATATATAGATCAGGCAAGAAAGCTCGGGATCGACGAGGCGACATCCGACGAGCTGGGGATTCTTGTCACGAGGATAAATGCATCGATGCTCGTATGGGCTCTCGGGGATGCCGCATACAGGTCGGTGCCGGAAGATTATACCGAAGCGCTCATTGCCGGAGATTCGGGAAAGATCGTTGTGATGGGCGGTGTCACACCCGCACAGACCACGGACGCGGTCTCGGCTGTTCTCGCGGAGAGGGCTGGTGCGGACTTCTTCGTCAATGTAACATCGGTTGACGGGATATACTCCGAAGACCCGAAGAAGAATCCCGGCGCAGTAAAATACGAAAACATCACACCGGACGAACTCCTTGAGATCGTCTCGGGGGCCGGGATGGAAGCGGGCTCGAATACGGTCATCGATCTCGTCGCGGCAAAGGTCCTGAAGAGAAGCGGAATTCCGCTTGTGGTTATAGACGGAAGAAGACCCGAAAACCTGAGGGACGCCCTGATCGACGGGAAATTCAGCGGCAGCATAGTGTCTCCCGGCGGTGTCAATCCGCTCGATGGGATCTAATCTGCTTATAATCAATATCGGCAGCTATTTTTACAAAAAACACACATTTATTTAGGTAAAAACGGGGTAGTAGGGTAGCCTGGTCCATCCTAGAGCGTTTGGGACGCTTTGACGGCAGTTCGAATCTGCCCTACCCCATCAGGTCTTTTTTATGCAGCGGGAAAAGGCATGCAGGATCTACTCGATCCTCGCAGCGGAATACCTGGACGAAGATACGAATCTCAACTTTCTCGACTTTGACAACCCGTTCCAGATCCTTGTAATGACGATCCTTTCGGCCCAGACCACCGATAAAATGGTGAATTCAGTGAAGGACGATCTCTTCTCGAAATACCCCAACCCCGCTGCACTTTCACAGGCTAAGCAGGAGGACGTCGAGAAGATCATAAGGAAGACGGGGTTCTTCAGGGCCAAGGCGAAAAACATCATCGCGTCTTCGAAGATCCTCGTCAGCGATTTCGGCGGCGAGGTTCCCCGGACGATGGAGGAGCTTGTCACCCTCCCCGGCGTCGGCAGAAAGACAGCGAACATAGTCCTCAATCATGCATTCGGGATCGACGAGGGGATCGCAGTCGACACTCATGTAAAAAGAGTTTCATGGAGGATCGGGCTGACGGACAACACCGATCCGGTAAAGATTGAAAGGGACCTGACCGCTTTATTCCCGAAAGAGGCATGGGGAAAGATGAACTACCTGCTGATCTCCCACGGGAGAGCAGTGTGCACCGCAAGAAATCCAGCCTGCGAGAGATGCGTGATAAAAGATCTTTGCAGGTATTCCAGGGAACAAAATAATTAATAACCTGACTGGAAATATTATCCACGCCAAAAAAAAGAGAAATGAGATCCAACGGATCTAGGCGATAAAAACTTTACTTCCTATATACGCTTTGATTCTGTCCTTAACATTCTGCTCTAAGTTCCTGTACCAGAACGCATAATCATAGCGGTGATAGACACCCTCGGGATACGAGCCGATATCAAGCTCCTCTCCCTCGGGAATATTCGTCATAAGTGCGCCGGAGGTCATGTTGATCTGTGCATCCGAGTAATTTGCGACTTCACGAAGGAACTCTCCAGTCGAATCGTCGTAGAACCTTGCGCCGATATTCTCCGATGACGGAGCATATGTATCGTCGGTCCTCCAGTTGAGCGGATTGATGCAGTGTGCACCCGCCATGAGCATCGGTCCTCCGACCGAAGTCGGCGACTGCGTGTTGTACGTAATTACGACACCAGTGTCGGTCGCCCCCGTCGCTGCCGTCAGGCCTGCCTGTGCCAGATCGTCGTCCGTAACAGTATAACCGATCAGGTAAGCCGCAACCATACGGCTGCGAAGCTCTTCGTCGTCACCGAAACGGTTCTTTATCAGTTCGATCAGCGCCATCGCCCCCTGGCTGTGACCTGCGATGATAAACGGCCGTCCCTCATTCAGGTTCTCGATATAATACTCAAATGCATCCTGCACATCGACCGCACCCTGCTTGAACTCGGGAGTGTCGGTCGCAAGCTCGTCAGCCGAAGTCATAGAAACTCCGGTCGACATCTGCCTGTAGTATGGGGCGAATACATTTGCACTCGGCTCGTATACACTCGCCTGCGCCTCGAAGATTCCCTGTGCAAGGGCCCTGTCCACATCATCGGTAATGAGCATCGAACCCGATTCGTTCGCACTCACCGTCGGGTACACATAGAAGACGTCTACCTCTTTATCGACAGCGGGAAGAGAGAGCCAGTTGTAAGAGTCCGAATAATCGACACTCTCCCCCGCCGCCGGGACTTCTTCTGTGGGCGTAGCCATTACAGTAGGAGTCTCCGTCTCCTCTGCAGGAGCAGAACTCCCTTCATCCGTACAGCCTCCTGAAAATACCATGCAGATCGCTGCAATCATCAAGAGAATAATCAAACCGGGCTTCCAAAAAGTCATCCAGAACACCTTTCCTTATCCCGGTAAACTTAACCGCAATCTTACTTAAAATTCGCCATTTGCCGGGAACAGTGTTCTAAAAAGAACTCTTTGCCAAAAACGTTCATAAAACAAAGGTTTCATGCACTGTTCATGTAAATCACAAAGTGATTTGCATGTAAAACCAAATAAACAGCCAGGGGACCCTTGCCGGTCCCCGGGCGTGCAATGAGATAGCTATCTTAAGGCAAGGCCCCTGGGCAGGGGCCGTCCGGCGGGCAGACCTGGCCGCCGGTGCCGGGGTCGCCTGATAAAGACATGAGACAGCAAAGAGCCAAAAAGTTTATTGAGATTAGGGCAGGGGATCTAAAGGACCCGAGTCCGGATTTTTATAGCAAATAATAAAATTCTTCATCCGGGATCTTATGGATTATATGTATATGCTGATAATCAGGTAGACGATCCCGGAGACGAAGGCCGACGCAGGGATCGTTATGAACCACGCCATCACGATCTCTCTCACGTTGTTCCAGCGGACCGCAGACGAATATCCCCTCGTCGAACCCGCACCCATGATCGATCCGCTGATCGCGTGAGTAGTCGAGACCGGCACACCGAAAGAGGTCATCAGCGACAGAACCGCACCGCCCGCGACCGCCGATGAAAAACCCTGGTACGGTCTGATCTTCGTAATCTTGTGGGCCATCTTGTCTATGACCCTCCAGCCCCCGAGCATTGTTCCAATGGAAATTGCAAGACATGAAGATATTATAACCCAGAGCGGAACCTCGAAGACCGAGATCATTCCGGCCGCAAAGAGCATGGCAGTAATCATTCCCATCGCATTCTGTGCGTCGTTCGCACCGTGGCCAACCGACTGCCAAGCTCCAGCTATTATCTGGAGAGGCCTTAAATTGCGGTTGACCTTCGCCGGGTTCGAGTTGCGGAGATGCCGCATCATCAGTATACCAAGAAGGAAAGCCGCGATGAACCCGAGCATGGGGGACACCACGATAAATACAATAATCGCAAGAATACCGCTTATCTCAAGAAGGCCCGAGATAATCAATGCAGGAATCGTCACTGCAATACCCGAAAGAATGGTAAATGCCAGATAACGCCGCCAATCCTCACCTACAGCTACAAGCAGTGCCGAGAAGACTATCGTTATAAGAAGCGTTCCGGCCAGCGTGTATAATACGAGCAGATAGACCGTGGATATTTCGGGCCATAATATGACGGTAACTCCTCCCATCGCTATACCGGCTCCGACGATGCCCCCGACAAGGGCATGGCTGCTCGACACCGGAATACCAAAGACGGAAGAGACGAAAACCCACAAAACTGCGCCGAACATGGCAGCGAAAACAAGATAAGGTGTAAGAAGAGAAGATTCGATAAGTCCTTTACCGATAGTTTTTGCAATCGCGGTCGAGAACAAAAACGGCCCGATCATATTGAAGACTGCCGCCATTCCCACCGCCTGAAGGGGCGTCAGGGCCCTTGTGGCAATCACGGTCGCTATTGAATTTGCCGCATCATTCAGCCCGTTCACAAAGTTGAACAGCAGGGCGAGGATTATTCCGGCAAAAATAATAATCATATCCATATTTGATCAGGAATGTTTTATTGCAAGGTCAAAGAGAACGTTCGCCACTTCTTCGCATTTGTCCGTCGCGATCTCCAGTGTTTCATAGATGTCCTTGTTCTTAATAATCTTCTTGGCATCGTCCGAGAGAAACAGTTCGCGAAGTGCATTTCCGAGGATCTCGTCCGCGAGATTTTCAAGGCGGTTGATTTCGATGCATTTCTCCTCGATCATTTCGATATTCTTGAAATGCCTCATCTCCTTAACCACATCCTCGATCTCGTTCGCCTGGCTGTCGATGAGTTTTGCAAGATCGACCATGTAATGATCTGCCTCGGTTATCCCGTAGAAGTACATCTTGCTGGATGTATCGTCTATATGATCGAGAATATCGTCAAGAACCTTGGCAAGCCGGGATATGTCTTCGGGTTCTATAGGCGTCACGAAACTCTTGTTTAGGAGCTGGTAGATGTCATGAGTAATTTCGTCGCCCTGGTGTTCGTAATTCTTCATCTTGTGGCATTTGTTCTTGACATCCTCAAAAGATTCAAAAGTATTCAGGAGATGCGCAGAAGCCTTCTTCAGTACAACAGCCTGTCTTTCAAAGAGGTCAAAAAATCTGTCATCATTGGGGACAAGCATGTCTCTTAAGCCCAAAGTAAGATCACCTTAACACCTGTATGTCCTGAACTGAAAAAGTTCTTTTGATTCCGATATATGCAGTTGACAAAACAAACGGGAATCAGGAAATATATCCGTCAGAGAATAATATTTCAGATGGTTTTTCGATAAAAGCGAGCATAAATCATGGCATCCCTGCCGCAAGCCTGTCCGCCAGAACGACCGTTGAGAATCATAAGGCACAGTATATATGTTGAAAAAATAATTTAATTGCGAATGAAAAACCGGGAAGAAAGCGTGTGCGAAGAGAAAAATATAGAATTCTTAAATGAGCACCAGAAGGCCAAAACCCGGTTTTTAAAGAATATTTCGATTGTTTTCATCCTGACTTTCATATTCATGTCGGCTTACGAATTATCCAAGCAGGCATTGTTCCCGGGGATTACGATCTGGACATCCCACATAGTAACGATAATCGTCACTACGATACTGGCGGTAATAATCGCATCCATCCCGCTGCTAAGAACCGAAAGGCTGATCCTCCAGCTCGACCGGAAACAGAACGAGATCGAAACAATGGAGACGTCGATACTCAAATCGAATAAAAAGCTCAATATGCTCTCAAGCATTACGAGGCACGACATGCTGAACCTGCTGACTGTCATTACGGCCTATACGGAGATGATTGCTGATGCAGATGCTGTCAGGAAGAATCCCGAGAATAACAGCTATGTTCAGAAGATCCAGAGATCGGTTCGCAGCCTGAACAACGTCGTAATAAGCACGAGGGATTACCAGGACATCGGGGTAAACGCTCCCACATGGATCGACGTCAGGGAGACTTTCCGGAAGGTTTACCAGAGCAATTCCCTGTTTCATCAGTTAAGGGCAATAGATCCTGACGAGGATATCGAGATCTACGCAGACTCGATGTTTGAAAGAGTGCTCTACAACCTGATGGACAACACTATGAGGCATGCAACGGGAGCCTCTGCAATAAGCCTGTCATTCTCCCGGGAAGGCGAAACAGGCTGCCTGTTCTTCCGTGATGACGGCACGGGCATTCCTGAAGATGAAAAAGAGAAGATATTCAATCACTCATATGGAAAAAATTCGGGCCTGGGGCTGTTTTTAGTCAGGGAGATCCTGGGAATTACCGATATTGCGATCAGCGAGAACGGGGTTCCGGGCGAAGGTGCCTGCTTCAGGATTACGATTCCACCGGACAAGTGGAGATATAATGGAGCCGTTTAAAATCAGACTCTCCTGATCACAAAGTCTTTATAATCTCACCTGCTTTTTCTGGATTAAATGAATATTCTCAGGCGGTCCGCCGATACGAACAAGTCCCACTGGGGAGTTCTTGCTATCGCGTGCATGGCCGTATTCATTATGGTCATCGATACGACGATAATGAACGTATCAATCTCCGCACTTGTGGCCGACCTGAACACCGACCTTCCGTCAATTCAATCCACCATCGCAGTATATGCCCTGATCATGGCATCGTTCATGCTGTTCGGGAGCAGGATGCAGGATATAATCGGGAGAAAGAGAGCGTTCCTGTTCGGGGTCCTGCTATACGGTGCGGGCACGTTCACTGCCTCCGTAAGCTGGAATATCAATTCGCTTCTTATAGGATGGTCTGTGCTCGAAGGGCTCGGTGCGGCTTTTATGCTCCCTGCTACATCGGCATTTCTGACAGATTCATACGAAGGAAAGGAGAGAGCTTTCGCTTTCGGCTTATGGGGAGGGGTCGGGGCGGCAGGAGCGGCCTTCGGGCCGATAGTCGGAGGTTTTCTGACAACATACTACAGCTGGAGATGGGCGTTCCGTCTTGAGCTGATCGTAGTAATTGTAATTATCATATTTTCATACCTGCTCAAGGAACGGAAAACAGGATCGGGATGGAGGGAACTTGATCTCTTCGGCACGGTATTATCATTCGGCGGACTCTCCCTGTTGGTTGTCGGGATATTAATGCTCAGGAACGTATTCATGTGGGATCTGATTCCGCTACTGATAATCTCGGGAATCGTTCTCCTCGGCATTCTCTACTTCTGGCTGGTAAGGAGGAAGAAAAACGGCAGGATGCCGTTGGTGGATGTCGACGTCTTCAAAAACAGAACATTCAGTATAGGGATCATACTGGGCATCATTCAGAACCTGGTCATAGCCGGGATTCTGTTTATAATTCCCGTCTTCCTCCAGTCGGTCACAGGTGCGACCGCTTTTCTGACAGGTTTTGCTCTTCTCCCCATGTCGCTTGCAATACTCGTGTTCTCGATCTCTGCAAACCGCCTCAACGTCTTTGCCGGCCCGAAAACATTGCTCCTGGCCGGATTTGCTGTTGCAATCGGCGGTTCGCAGCTTTTGGGCGGGGTGTTCGGATTATATACCGAAGCATTCGACATTGTTCCCGGATCGGTGATCTTCGGCATAGGAGTGGGAATAATATTCTCGCAACTGACGAACATCACCCTCTCGTCCTCGTCAAAGGAGCATGAAAGCGATGCATCGGGAGTCCTTAATACTTCGAGACAACTGGGGACATCGCTCGGAACCGCGATCATCGGGGTATTGCTGTTCATCTCATTGTTCGGCGGGTTGATTGCAGGGCTGGAACTCGACGAACAGCTTGACGATCTTTCCGTCGAAGAGAAAGCGCTTCAGCTCCAGGAGTGGACCTACAGGATGGGAGAGTCGCCTCTGCCCGGCTCTCTTACGCCCGTACAGGCTGAAGCGATAAAAATTATTGTTGACGACGCTCTCGCGTCTGCTATGAAAACTACGTTCAGTGCAATATCCATAATTCTTGCACTGGGCTTTATTCTTGTACTCGGACTTCCGAAAAGAGAGAGTGATTGATTAAAAGGCAGGACTATCCCGCGTCTTCCTTTCTCTTTACGAGATCGAAGGCGGTCTCAGAAGCTTTCTTCAGGATCTCCTCTTCGCCGGGGATAGTCCCCTCGTGCATGAGAACTCTTCCGTCGCAGATGACGGTATCAACGGCATTCGAACCGCACGAATAGATTATATTCGAGACAGGGTTGTAGAGCGGGGTGTTGCATGCTACATCGGTCCGTATCAGGACTATATCCGCAGGCGCTCCCTTTTCGATCCTTCCCGGTCCGAAGCCGAGCGCCTTCGCACCCGCCGAGGTGATCATATCGTATGCCTCGTTTGCAGGCAGAACAGTATCCGAGTTCCAGAAGAATTTCTGGAGCAGTGCCGCGAATTTGACCTCTTCGAGGATGTCAAGGTTGTTGTTCGACGAACACCCGTCGGTTCCGAGCGTGGGATTCGCACCGGCATCGAGGAGCTTCTGGTATGGCATCGCCCTTCCCCCTGCAAGCTTCATGTTCGATGCGGGATTGTGCGATGGCGAGACTCCGTATTTTCCGAGCAGTTCGCATTCGGCATCGTCGAGCCAGCAGCAGTGTGCAGCGATAGTCTTGTTCGTAAGACAGCCGCATTCTTCGAGGAGTTCGGCGGGCTTCTTTCCGTGCTGCTCGATGCACTCCTTCACCTCGGTCTCGGTCTCGCTCAGGTGTATATGAAGGTGAACGTCCTTCTCCTTCGAGAATTCGGCGCACCATGTAAGGCCCTCCCTCGAAATTGTGTAAGGAGCATGCGGGCCGGTCGCCATCTTGATCCTCGGGTTGTTCATGGCTTTGACGTGCGAGTAGAGGACCTCGGTCGCTTTTATCTCCGACTCCCTCTTCGCTTCGTCCCCGAAATCGATGAAACCGTGGCACAATACCGCTTTCATTCCCATCTCGTCGACCGCCTTTGCGGCCTGGTCCATGAAGAAGTACATGTCGTTGAACGCGATCGTCCCTGATCTGATCATCTCGAGGCAGGCGAGTTTCGTTCCCCGGTAGACGTCTTCGCCGGTCAGGTGTGCTTCGAGCGGCCAGATCTTCTCGCTCAGCCACTGCTGGAGGTGCATGTCGTCCGCGTAGCCTCTCAGAAGAGACATCGCCGCATGGGTGTGAGTATTCGTGAACCCGGGAGTTGCAATAGCACCGTTTCCGTCGATGATGAATTCAGCCTCCGCCTTTAGTCCTGCGTTTGCTCCTTCGCAGGTCTCACCTATTTTTCCGGTCTCGTCGATGTATATGCTGCCCTTCTTTCCGTTCACTATTACGTTTACAAGCAGGATCGAGCTCCCGCCGCCGAATATATCAGGATCTTCGTTCGTCATATTTTGTGCTCCTTAATTTTCAACCAAGTCTTTCGATAATATCTTCGAGTATCTTCTCGGTCGTTTCCTTGTTGCTCCTCGATTTTTCGAGGATGTATTCATAGCTCAGCTCCTCCGCACCGAGGCCGTGGCAGAAGTTATCCACCATGCATACCGCAGCAAAGGGGAGAGAGAGCTCGTTTGCAATTGTCGCCTCGCTTGAAATGGTCATCCCCACGACATCGCCGAGATCTTTAAGAGCCATTATCTCCGCCCTCGTCTCGAGCCTCGGGCCGTCGGTCTGGACGTATGTCCCTTTCTTCACGGCCTCGGGAACGATATAAGACAGCTCGTCGTGGATCTCCGCATCTATCGACGGCGAGGCATGCCCGATCGAACTGTCAAAGATCGTCGGGATCTTCGACATAGAAAGATAATCATCGGGCAGAACCACGCTTCCCGGTCCGATCGACCTGTTGAGCGATCCCACCGAACCGAATGCGACTATACGGGACACCCCCGAGAGCTTCAGTGCGGAAAGGCATGCAGGAAAATTGATCCTGTGCGGCGGGGTATTGAACTGGTGCCTCATAAGTAGGACGATATCCCCGAAAAGCACCTCAGCGGGGCCGAAAGGTGTCGGCACCACCTTCTTCTCCAGTTCGGGCAGATCGGCATACAAAAGGCTTGTGCCTCCAATTATTCCAAGCATCGGCGGTCTCCATCTAAAATTATGTCAATCATCTCATATCAATCCCGCCGCCCTAAAGCAGTTGCCCTCCCTGCCGGAGTGCGTAATATTTTATGAAATGCTTTAAGGGCCCCGAAAATTTACAAAAAACTAATCTTTTCAATCGCCAATATACCAGTGAATGGGAATCTTTCATACTGTTGACGACAACGAGATAAAGTCAGGCGAAAATACCGATATATACTTCGTCAGGACATCAGACATCCTTGCCCTCGAGGGAAAGAACCCGGTGGTCAGCGTCGAGATCACCGCCCAGAACCTCCCCGACGAATGGGGTGTCTTCTGCGGCCTGGACGACGCCCTCTCGCTTCTCGAAGGACTTCCCGTAGATGTCTACGCAATGCCGGAGGGGAGCATCTTCTACCGCGGCGAACCGGTGATCAGGATCTCCGGACATTACCGTGATTTTGCGAAGTACGAGACATCCCTCCTGGGATTCATCTGCCATGCATCCGGGATCGCGACATCTGCGGCGATAATAAAGGCCTGCGCCGCCCAGAGGCCGGTATACTCGTTCGGGTCAAGGAGACAGCACCCGGCGATATCGCGGATGATCGAGAGATCTGCATGGGTCGGCGGAGTGGACGGTGCAAGCAGTACGAGTGCGCCGGCGGGAATTCCGCTCGCCGGGACAATGCCCCACGCCTTTGTCATGTGCTTCGACAAGCCCCTCGATGCATGGCTCTCGTTCGATCGCCACGCTCCGGACGACGTTCCCCGCGTGATGCTCTGCGATACTTACTGCGACGAGAAGAGAGAGGCGCTCGAAGCGGCAAAGGCGGGCGCTTCTGCGGTCCGCCTCGACACACCCTCATCACGTAAAGGAGATATGAGGCAGATCCTTGAAGAGGTTCGCTGGGAGCTTGATATAAACGGATTCCCGGATGTCGGGATCTTTCTCTCCGGCGGGCTTACTGCCGACGACATCCTGAAGTACAGGGATATAGTAGATGCATTCGGGGTCGGCGGTTCGATCGCCAATGCGCCGGTCATCGATTTTTCGCTCGATATCGTCGAGATAGAAGGGAAGATCTACTCGAAGAGAGGCAAGAAGAGCGGAGTCAAGGAGG